>NZ_RAWP01000016.1:0-123491 GCF_003668935.1 Corallococcus sp. AB032C
CGCCCGCCCCACGCCCGGAGGCCGCTCCTCCCGCGTCCGGCGGTGAATGCCCGCCGCACGACGACTTCGACGACCCCATCGCGTCCTGGTAGGGAACCAGGGCATGAGCGTGCCCCGCCCCAACCCCCTGCTGTCGGACCGCGACGTGGACTTCCAGCTCTACGAAGCGCTGGACACCACCGCCCTCTGCGCGCTGCCTGCCTTCCAGGAGCACTCGCGCGACACCTTCGCGCTCCTCCTGGACAGCACCCGCCGCTTCGCCCGTGAGGTGCTCGCCCCCACCTACCGGCCCATGGACGCCGCCCCGCCCGTCTTCGAACACGGCCGCGTGCGCGTCCATCCGGCCATGCGCTCGCTCTACGCCGGCATGGTCGACCTGGGCCTGCTCACCGCCACCCGCCCTCCCGACGTCGGCGGCCAACAGCTCCCCCTCACCGTGCACGCCGTGGCCAGCGCCTACCTCATGGCCGCCAACCTCAGCGCCTATGGCTACCTGGGCCTCACCATTGGCGCCGCGCACCTCCTGGAGGTCTTCGGCACGCCCTTCCTGCGCGACACCTTCATGGCCCGGCTGTACCGAGGCGAGTGGACCGGCACCATGGCCCTCACCGAGCCCCAGGCCGGCAGCAGCCTCGCGGACGTGAAGACGCGCGCCATGCCCGCGCCGGACGGCTCCTACCGCCTGCAGGGCTCCAAAATCTTCATCAGCGGCGGCGACCAGGACTTCACCGACAACGTCGTGCACCTCACCCTCGCCCGCATCGAGGGCGCGGAGGGCGGCACGCGCGGCGTGTCCCTCTTCGCCGTGCCCGCGCGCAGGCCCCAGGGGGACACCTTCGTCCCCAACGACGTCCAGGTGGCCGGCGTCATCCACAAGATTGGCTGGCGCGGCCTGCCCAGCCTCGTCCTCAACTTCGGCGAAGCCAATGACTGTCACGGCTGGCTCGTGGGCCAGCCCGGACGCGGGCTCGCGTGCATGTTCCAGATGATGAACGAGGCGCGCATCATGGTGGGCCTCAACGGCGTGTCCACCGCCGCCGTCGCCTACCAGGAGTCGCTCGCCTACGCGCGAGAGCGCCCCCAGGGCCGCCCCGCCGGCATCCGCGACACCACGCGCGCCCAGTCCCCCATCATCGAACACGCGGACGTGCGGCGCATGCTGCTGCGCCAGAAGGCCATCGTGGAGGGCGGCCTCGCGCTCCTGCTCACCGCCTCCACGCAGGCGGACCTCGCCCACCACGCCCCGGACGAAGCCACGCGCAAGCGCGCGCAGCTGCTGCTGGACCTGCTCACGCCCATCGCCAAGACGTTCCCCGCGGAGAAGGGCTTCGAAGCCAACGCGCTCGCGCTCCAGATTCATGGCGGCTACGGCTACTCCAGCGAGTACCTCCCGGAAGCGTGGCTGCGCGACCAGAAGCTCAACAGCATCCACGAGGGCACCACCGGCATCCAGGGCCTGGACCTGCTCGGGCGCAAGGCGGTGGCGGAGGGCGGCGCCGCGCTCCAGGCGCTCGACGAGGAGGTGCGGGCCACCACCGCCCGCGCCCGCGCCGCCGAAGTGGAGCCCGCGTGGAGCGACGCGCTGGAGGACGCGCTCCAGCAGGCCGCGGCCCTCACGCTGGAGCTGGGCGCGCGCGGCATGGCGGGGGAAGTGGACGTGATGCTCCGCCACAGCACGGACTTCCTGGAGCTCTTCAGCGTGGTGGCCGTGGCGTGGCGCTGGCTCGCGCAGGCCGCCGCCGCGAAGGAGGGACTCGCGCGCGCGCCCACGCCGGAGGACAGCGCCTTCTACGAGGGAAAGCTCGCCGCCGCGCAGTACTGGTTCGCGGTGGAGGTGCCGCGCGTGCCGCTGCTCGCCCACCTGTGCCGCACGGGCGAGGACTCCTACGCGCGCATGCGCCCGGACTGGTTCTGACATGTCCGTCTCCTTCCACCTGTGCCAGCCCGGCGCGGGCGCCTCGTGTGGCGCCTGCTGCGGCCTCTACAACTTCCGGGACCACTCGCGCGCGGCGCTGACCCGGCGGCTCGCCACGCAGACGGAGCGGCTCTCCCGCACGCCCCACACGCCCGAGGCCTACGCCGACGCCGCGCGCGAGCTCACCGCGAACCGGGACGCCCCCGCGCTCTTCCCCATCGTGCGGGTGTGTCCCCTGCTGGGCTTCCTGGACGCGGAGCACCAGCGCGTGGGCTGCCTGGGCCACCCGCTGGTGACGGGCGGCACGGACCTGCGCGACTGCGGCGTCTACCGCGCCACCGTCTGTGAGACGTTCACCTGTCCGTCCTTCGGCTGGCTCACCGACGCCCAGGCCCGACTGGTCCAGGCCGCGTGCGCGGACTGGTACCTCTACGGCCTGGTCATCACCGACGTGGAGTTCGTGCGCGGCTGCCTGAAGCTCCTCGAGTGGGAGCTGGGAGGCCCCGCGTCCCCGGACCTGATGCGCGAGCGTCCCGAATCGCTCGCCGCCGTGCGCCGCCTCTTCGCCCTCAAGGAGACGGCCCCCGGCCGCGACGGACAGGCCACCGTGTTCGGCCGCTTCACCCACGACACGGAAGGCGAACCCGCCCCGCGTTCACTCGACTACGCGGCGCTGGGCACGCGCGCCGCCCCCGAGGACGACGTGGTGCTGTGCCTGGGCTACACGCCCTCGGATGCGACGGAGCTGCTCACCGCCAGGGCGCTGGTGCGCGAGCACGTGCGCGCCGTGGCCGCCACCTTCCCCGCGTAGCCTCCGCCATCCAGTAGCCAACACCCCGCGGCACGCCGGACGCTTGCAACGGCAGGGGGCCGTCCGCAGGTTCGCCTGCGGGAGGGTCGGCGGATGGGTGGACGGTGGATGTGGTTGGGGATGGTGGGGCTGTGCTCGCTTGCTTCCGGCTGTCGGGAGGATGACACCGAGGACGCGGTGCCGGCGTCACCGACGACGATGCAGGCCCGCGACTCCGCGAGCGGCGGGCTGTTGGTGCCGGCCACACCCGCGCTGGCGCGGAACACCGTGGACGGCAACCGCGCCCCAAGCGGCGACGCGCTGCCCGCTGCGAACGCGCAGGTGCCTCCGGACACGGCGCCGCCACCCGGTGCCCTGCCGCGGCCAGGCCCCCGCGTGAACGAACCCGCGCAGGGCACCACGGCGCAGGCCCCGGCCCGTCAGAACGCCCAGGCGACCCCGAACGCCGCCCGGCCCCAGCAGGCCGCCCCGGCGAATGCGAACACCCAGCAGGCGAACGCCCCGCAGCGGCCCCAGGCCAACCCGGACGGCACGCCCGCGACGCAGGCGCCCGCCGAGGGCCGCGTGATGATTGGCGCCCAGGCCGTGCAGGCCAACGACGACGAGTCCTGGTACGAGGGCGCGGCCAAGGCAGCGCAGGCGGCGGTGACGGACACCTCCGCCAACCGGCCGCTGGAGCAGGTCGTCATCGCGTCCAGCACGGTGAGCGGCCGGGTCACGCGCGTGGGCAGGGACACCCTGCACGTGCGCGACGGCGAGGGCACCGTCTACGAGCTCCAGCTCGACCAGCGCAGCCGAGGCCTGCGCCAGGGCCAGCGCGTTCCCCTCAAGGAAATCCAGGAGGGCACGCCGGTGCGCGCGCAGTTCGTCCTCATGGGCGGCCGCACCGTCGCGCGCGACGTGCAGGTGCGGCGCTAGCTCGCGTTTCGTCCAACGCCCGAAACGACGACACCCGGGAAGCCATGAGGGCTCCCCGGGTGCCTGTGTTCGTCCCGGCCCCCTTCACGCGAAGAGAGCCGGGCTGGAAGCGGATGCGACTACCAGACGGCCTTGAGCGTCACGCCCGAGTAGGCGCTGTAGCCACGGATCTTCACGTAGTACTTGCCCGCGGTCGTCTTGGTGATGCTGCACGACTCGTTGTTGCCGGACAGGTACGGACGGCAGTCGTACGAGGTGGTCGTCGGCGAGGAGCCGAACTTCACGTGCATGTCCGCGTCGCCCGTGCCGCCCGCGGTGGAGAAGGTGACCGTCTTGTTCGCCGGCACGTCCACGGTGATCCACTCGTTGGTGAAGGAGCCGGAGGCGCCGGAGATGCCCGTCACCGGCACGTTGTTCTGCAGCACGTTGCCGCCACCACCGCCGGGAGCCGTGAAGCTGCCCTTCAGCGTCACGTTCGCGTACGTGGCGTAGGCGTTCAGCATCACGTAGTAGGTGCCCGCCTGGATGTTGGTGATGGTGCACGTCTCGGCGTTGCCGCTGGCGTACGGACGGCAGTCGTAGGTCGAGGAGTCCGGCACCGCGCCGAACTTCACGTACAGGTCCGCGTCACCCGTGCCACCGGAGATGGTGAACGTCAGCGCCGTGGCGCCCGCGGGGACCACCAGCGAGAAGTACTTGCTGTTGCCCGAGCTGTCGGCAACCGTCACGGCCGTGCCGTTGGTCAGCGGGGTGGAGGTCGGGGGCGTCACAGTGCCACCCACGCCCACCGCTTCCCAGGCGGTCTTCACCGCGTCCTGCGTGGCCTGGTCGTAGCCCAGGTCCGAGGCGGCCTGGATGGTCCACGTCTTGGCCTGCGCGAACGTGGTGCCCGCCGTGTAGATGTCGGTGTTGGCCTTGTACCAGATGCGAGCGGCCTTCTCGACGCCGATGGCAGGCACCGTGGGGCCACCCGAGCGGCGCGGGTGCACGCCACCCTTGGAGAGCAGCGCGAACGCCAGGTTCGGCACGCCGGAGCTGTAGTGCACGTCCGTGCCGGACGTCACGTTGGCCGCCCAGTCCTTGGACGCGCCGTCCTTCGCCGGGTCGTCCATGTAGCGCAGGGCGTCGTTCGGCGTGCCCGGCGTCCACACGTCCTCGCCCACCATCCAGATGTCCGCCGCGGTGCTCCAGCCGTTGACGCGGCTCTCGCAGACGGCGCCGAAGGTGTCGGACATCGCCTCGTTGAGGCCGCCGGACTGGCCGGAGTACGTGAGGTTGGACTCGTACTCCGTCACGGCGTGGGTCAGCTCGTGGACGGTGACGTCCGCGTCCTTGCCCAGCTCGATGGAGTTCACGCCGTCGCCGTCGCCGTACACCATCTGGGTGCCGTCCCAGTAGGCGTTCACGTAGTTGCGGCTGTAGTGCACCGTGCTGATGAGCGCCGTGCCCGCGTTGTTCAGCGAGTCGCGGTTGAACAGCACCTTGTAGCAGTCGTAGGTGTAGCCCAGCATGTCGTAGTTCATGTCGACATGCGAGTCACCGATGGCCGCTTGGCCCTCGCTGCGCTTGAGCGTGCCCGGGGTGCTGGTGCCGTTGTTCGCGCTGTACACCTTGCGATTGAGCGCGGTGTGGATCTCCGGCGCGCGCAGCACGATGGAGCCGTCCTGGGCGCTCACGTACACGCGGTCGCGCAGGGGCATCAGGTCGTTCTCGCCCGTGACCTTCACCTCGTACGCCAGGCGCAGCGCGCCTTCCTCGGTGCGCACGTACACCAGGCGGGGAGCACCCTGGACCTCCAGGCCCGTGCCCACCGTGGAGCTCAGCGCCGCATCCCGCGCGGACGCGGACGCGATGCGCGGCAGCGCGGACACGCTCAGGCCGTCGCGCGCGGAGCCGTTGGCGCGGAACACCGTGCCATCCGGACGCACGTGCACCACCAGCTCACCGCCGACCACTTCCAGGCCGTTCTTCGTCTGCGTGAAGCGCAGGTGCTGGTTGCCCTGCTCGTCGGTGTTCGACTTGCGCAGCACCATGTCGTCCGCGTTCAGCCGGAACGCCGGCGCCACGCCCGCCACCGCCTGGCGGCTCGCGTCCAGCGTGTTCAGCGTCCGCTCCACCCGGCCCAGCTCGCCCCGGATGCTGTCGGGGATGCCGTCCGCGTGCACGCCCAGCACCTGGGCACCACCGAGCGCGTTCAGCGTGCTCTGGATGTCCTCGCCCGACTTCTCCTGCTCAGGCGCCTGAACCTCTTCGCCCGTGGAACCCTGCGTACCGCACGCCGTCAGAGCCACGCCCAACCAGGCCGCGCCAATCGTCTTCAACAGTCGATGAGCCAACGCGATACCTCCAAGAAGAAACAGCGGGATGATACGTGACACACTTGAAATCATCAGAGCAACTACTTTTTGGAGAAAGTACGTTTAGCTACTTTCACCCGCCCAGCCGAACAAGACCAGAAAACCTGAATTGCAGTTCTGGAAAATTTCAACAACTTTGCAGCTCTTCACCGGCTCTCCCGAGGAAACGGACCTGGCCCCAGGATGTCTCAAAAAATGTTTCATGAGACGGGCGGGAGGATGCATCAGGGGGCTGACATGACGCGGAACGCCGGGCGCCGGTGGACGGGAGGGCTGTGCGTGGGGGTGCTGCTGGCGCTCACGGCCTGCGCGTCCCGAGCGCCGGTGGTGACGGAGGTGCCAGCGCCACCCACGTTGTCGGTGGCGCAGGTGGCGCGGCTCCTGCCCGCGAAGGTGAAGGGGGCGGAGCGCGAGGGTTGGGCGGGCGACGTGCTGGCGGCCCTGGACGCGGAGGCGATTCCCGCCGCGGCGCCGGAGGTGTGTCAGGTGCTGGCCATCATCGAACAGGAGTCCGGCTTCCAGGCGGACCCCGCCGTGCCGGGGCTGCCCAGGATGGTGCGTCAGAAGCTGGACGGCACGGCGGGACGGCTGGGTCCCCTGGGACGCCGGCTGCTGGAGGACGTCCTCGCGGCGAAGCCGAAGGGGGCGAAGCGCACCTTCGGGGCGCGGCTGGACACCCTGCGCACGGAGCGGGACCTGGACCGGCTCTTCCGGGACATGCTGGCGTACTACGAAGCGGAGTACCCGGCGGCGTACGCGGCCGCGGACCTGGCCAGCTCGCTGTTCGGCCCGTCCTCGTTCGCGGGGCAGAACCCCGTCACCACCGCGGGCTCCATGCAGGTCAGCGTGCGCTACGCGGTGCGGAAGGCGGGCCCGGACGAAGATCCGGTGGCGGTGCGCGAGTCGCTCTACACGCGCGCGGGAGGCGTGCGCTACGGCACCGCCCGGCTCTTGGGCTTCGAGGCCGCGTACGACGCACCGCTCTACCGCTTCGCGGACTACAACAGCGGCGTCTACAGCTCGCGCAACGCGGCGCTCCAGGCCCAGGTCAGCCGGCTCACCGGCGTCGCCCTGGCGACCGACGGCGACCTCCAGCTGTACGACAAGGAGGGTGAGCCGCGCGGCGAGGACAGCCAGAGCCTCAAGGCGCTGCTCCTCTTCCGTCAGCGCTACGCGCCGGACCTGAGCGAGCGCCGGGTGCGCCGGGACGTGGAGGAGGAGAAGACGGCGGACTTCGAGAAGACGGACACGTACCTGGCGGTGAAGCGCGTGTACGCGAACCGGACGGGACAGGCGCCCGCCTACGCCCAGCTGCCCCAGGTGACGCTCAAGAGCGTGAAGCTGAGCGGGGAGCGCTCCACCGCGTGGTTCGCGAAGTCGGTGGACGCCCGCTACCAGCAGTGCATGGCCCGCCACCGCCAGCCTGCGCGGTAGCGGGCCGCCACGTCCGGACTACGGCGTGGTGAAGACGGCGCTGAACGTGTCCGCGGTGACGGTGGGCAGCAGCTCCGCGGTGACGTACGGGGCCCGCGAGGGCTCGTAGTTCGGAGAGCCGTCCGCCATCACGCGCACGTAGTAGGTCGACCCGGGCAGCAGCAGGCCCGGCGGCAGGCGGACCTGCGTCCGGTCACCGGGCACGTAGAAGCGCTGCGTCGGGTTGGCGGCGAAGGTGTCCATCAGCTGGATGACGGACACGGTGTAGTTCCGAGGCGTGCCCAGGACGGGGGCCCGCCAGGTGATGACCGGCTGGTTGGAGCCCACGACGCGCGACACATAGGCATCCACGCCGTCGATGCGCAGCTCCCGCGGCGGCGAGAGGTTCGGCTGGATGGGGCCGGCGATGAGGTGGTCCAGCCGGTCGGTGACGAAGATGTTGCCGCTGGGGTAGTGGGTCCGGCCTCCCACGACGACGGGCGTCGCGGACCGGAACGAATAGCCGGCGGAGCCCACCACGCCCCAGCTGGACGGATAGGGATTGCCGTAGGCCAGCCGGCTCGCGATGACGCCATTCTCGCCGCGCGGCAGCCACATGTTGAGCAGCTCCCCCTGGTAGCCCACCCAGCCGTGCTGGTAGCCGAACGGCGCGGGCACCAGCGACAACGAGGGATAGTTGAGCGTGCCGCTGGGGTTCGCGTCCGAGCGCCAACGGGTGAACTCGTTCAGGCGCCACTCCAGGGAGAAGGGCGTCTGCCTCACGGGCTCCAACGTGGCCGCCAGCGGCAGCGGAGTGGTGCCGTCCGGCGTGAACGAGAACGACGGCAGGTGCGCGCTGCTCACCAGCGACTGGTACGCCAGGGTCCCGCCGCTCGGCAGCGTCCCGGCCTGCACGGAGTTGAACTGGTTCACGTAGATGCGGTCGCCCTTCGACGCATCCAGGACGGGCGCCCCGTAGCCGGTGCTGATGAACGCGGAGGAGTACGGGTCGACGATGGACGTGTCCCCGGCCTGGGCCCACACGTTCAACGAGCTGTACAGGTCCACGTCCGCGCTGATGAGCTGCACGGAGCTGCCCGGCTCGGAGATGGACGAATAGTCCTGCCAGGGATCCAGGTTGAAGAGCTCCGCCGACACGGGGGACTCGGTGACGGGTACGTAGAAGGCATCCGGCCGGCCGATGCGGTTGACGCCCAGGTCGAAGCGGCGCTCGCGCGTCAGGAAGTAGTGCCGGCTCGAGCGCAGGAAGTACTCACCGTCCGGAACGTTGTCGAAGCGCATGCCCCCCGCCACCGGCGTGCCGGTGTACCGGTCGAAGGCGACGCCGTTGGGGACGAGGATCTCCAGGTCGCGGCCGGCCAGGTTCTGGGGCACCACTGTCACCCCGGCGCTGGAGTGGAAGCGCGTGTCCGCCGTCACCAGCACGGACGTGCCCGCATCCACCGGACCGGAGCCCGCGTCAGGCTCACCACAGCCCGGCAGCATGTCCTCGTTGGCGATGACCGCCGTCCCCTCGCGGGGGTCCAGGGCGATTTCGGGAGGGTTCACCTCCTCGGAGGAAGGCGCGGCTTCCCCGCAGCCCAGCCAGGCAGCGCAGGTGGGGACGAGCAACAACGACAGACGTCGCAAGGACATGATGGGCCTTCGTGACAAGCAATCGCAATGATTGTCGGGTCCCGGCCCAAACCAGACGCCGCCCTCTATACGCGAAGGGTCTGACTTTCTGGATATTTACTTTTTGATGGGTAATTCAGGTGGGCGCATTTCAAGGCTTGCGCCCACCTCCGTCTGGCATTTACCGGCCCGGCGCCGTCGGCGGGGCGAAGCGCTTGTCGGAGAGCTTCATCTCCGTGACAGGACCGTACTTGCGGGCCACGTCGCGCAGGGCCTCCGCCTTGCCAATGAGGACGAACGTCAGGTCCTCCTGGGCGGGCAGGACGCGCTGGAGCACGGTGTGCACGCTGTCGCGGGTGGCCGCGGACACGGCATCCGCGAACCCGTTCACGTCCTGTGCGTCCAGCCCGTAGAAGGCCAGCTCCGACAGCTTCATGGCCAGTTGCTCCCCGGTCTCCAGCGTCGGAGGGAACTGCCCCAGGACATAGGCCTTGGCGGAGGCGAGCATGGCGTCGTCCATGCCGTCCTGGCGGTAGCGCGCGAGCACGTCCAGTGCCAGGTCGATGGCACGGCCCGTGGAGGCCGTCTGGGTATAGGACGTGAGGACGACGGTGCCGGGCTGGAGGGCCGTGGCCAACGAGGAGCGCGCACCGTAGGTGAGGCCGGTCTTCACGCGCAGCTCGGTGTTGAGCAGCGAGGTGAAGCGGCCGCCCAGCACGGTGTTGCCCAGCTCCGCCACGACGCGGTCCGGGTCGGTGCGGCGGATGCCGGTGTTGCCAATGGCGAAGTAGGTCTGGGTGGCGTCGGGCTTGTCCACCAGCAGCACGTGGCGGCCCTTCGTGGGCGCGGTGGGAGCCACCGCGGCGAACGACTGTGCCGCCGGGGCCCATCCGCCCAGCGCGGCCTCCAGCTTCGCGGCCAGCTGCTTCGCGTCGAAGTCGCCCACGACGGAGAGGATGAGCCGGTCCCCGCCCAGGTTCGCCTTCGCCCAGCCGAGCACGTCGCTCCGGCTGATGCCCGGCAGCGACGCCTCACTGCCCACCGCGGATCCGCCGTACGGGTGCGAGGGGAAGTGGAAGGCGTTGAAGTACACGCCAATGAGAACGCGCGGGTCGCCGTCCTTGGCGGAGGCGAGCTCGGACACGCGCAGCGCGCGGGCCTTCTCCAGCTCCTGCGCGTCGAAGCGCGGGCGCACGAGCATGTCCGACAGCAGCTCCACCATCAGCGCGGTGTCGCGGGACTGGAAGCCGCCGTTGAGGACGAGCCCCTCGCGCCCGGGGATGATCTCCAGCTCGCCGCCCACGCCGTCCACTGCGTCAGCGAACTGCTGGGCGTTGCGGGAGCCCGCGCCCTTCTGGAGCAGCTCGGCGGTGAGCGCGGCCAGGCCCTCCTTGCCCGCGGGGTCGGTGACGGCACCGCCCTTGAGCCACGCGCTGAAGGACACCAACGGCAGCTCGTGCTTCTCCACGAGGAGCAGCCGTACGCCATTCTTCAGCGTGACGGAGGTCGTCTCCGGCAGCGTCACGCCCTTCGTGGACAGCGGGACCGCGGGCGCGGGCGTGGCCGGTGCCGGGGCTTCCGGCGGCGTGGGCGCGGAGGAGGGAGCGGGCGTCGGCGCGGTCGCGCACGCGGAGGTGAACAGCAGCGCGGCGAGGGTGGAGCGCATCATGTGGGGACCCGAGAAACGAAGGCGGAAGGAAGCACTCATCGCGCGGACTCCTTGCTGGCCGGGGCAGCGGGAGCCGTGGTGGGGACGAGCCAGCCCACGGTGCGGTGGTCGGGGTTGAAGATGCGGGCGGCCAGCGCCTTCACGCCGTCGCGGGTGACCTGCTCGTAGCGCGAGGGCGCGTCGAACAGGGCCTTCCAGTCTCCCCGGAAGGTGGCGGCGTTCCCCAGCTCGCGGGAGCGGCCGCTGTTGGTCTCCAGCTTGCGCCAGAAGGTGGCCAGGGCCACGTTGCGCGCCTTGCGCAGCTCCGCGTCGGTGACACCGTCCTTCACCACGCGAGCCAGCTCCGCGGTGAGCAGCGCCTCCGTCTTCGCCAGGTCACCGCCCGGCGTCAGGTCCACGGAGAACCAGACGAGCGACGGGTCGAATCCCCCGGCCGTGGAGCTCCGGACGCGGATGGCCACGCGCGCCTCGTCCACCAGCTTGCGGTGCAGGCGCGACGAGTCCCCGTGCGAGAGGATGAGGCCCAAGAGCTCCAGCGTCTCCATGTCCGGGTCGTTGGCGGCGAGGCCGTGGTAGGCGACCTGGAGCAGCGGGGACTGCGCCAGCTTCTTCACGACGATGCGCCGCTCGCCCTGCTGTTCGGGTTCCTTGGTGCGCACGGGCTCTGGCGCGGGCTGCGAGGGGATGGTGCCCAGCGTGGCCTCCACCTGCTCGAAGACGCGGGCCGGATCCAGGTCGCCCGCGAGGACGAGCGTGGCGTTGTTGGGGGCGTAGTACGTCTTGAAGTACTGCTGGAGGTCCTCCATGCGCCAGGACTCGATGTCGGACGGCCAGCCGATGACGGGAATCTGGTACGGATGCGCGACGAAGGCGGTGGCCTGCAGCTGCTCCTGGAGCGCGCCGTTGTTGTCATTGTCCACGCCCGAGCGGCGCTCGGAGTAGACGACACCGCGCTCGGACTCGATGACCTTGGGGTCGAAGGAGAGCGACTGGAGCCGGTCCTGTTCCAGGTCCAGGATGAGGGGCAGCGCGGAGGCCGGGAACCAGTCCAGGTAGACGGTGACGTCCTCGGAGGTGAAGGCGTTGTTGGAGCCGCCGTTGGCCTCCATGACGCGGTCGAACTCACCGGGGCCGTACTTCTTCGCGCCGTTGAACATCATGTGCTCGAAGAAGTGGGACAGGCCGGTGATGCCGGGGCGCTCGTTGCGGCTGCCCACGCGGAACCAGTTGGCGAGCGCCACGTTGGGGATGTCGTGGTCCGGCCAGACGATGACGGTGAGCCCGTTCTTCAGCGTGCGGGCCTGGATGTCCGAGCCCAGCTTCGCGACGGGGGTGGAGGCGGCTGCGGGCTTCGCGGAAGGCTCGGCGACGGCCTGGGCCCCGGCCTGGGGCGCACCCAGGAGGGCCAGACAGGCGAACCACGACAACGGTGGACGGAACATCCTTGCTCCTGGGGAGGGACCACGGCGGCGCCCGGGAACGGGCGGCCACGCACCCTATTCCAGAAACGCCGCGTGGGTGCGCGGCTCCGGCTCAATCCTCGGGGGTCCCCGCGCCGAAGCGCAGCAGCCCCAGGAGCTGCGTGGGGGACAGCGCGGCCGCGCCGTCCGCCTCGGACAGGAGGCTGTCCGCCAGCTCCCGCTTCTCCGCGTGGAGGGCGAGGATGGCCTCCTCGATGGTGCCTTCGGAGACGAACCGCGACACGGTGACGGGACGCGTCTGCCCGATGCGGTGGGCCCGGTCGGAGGCCTGGTCCTCCACCGCGGGGTTCCACCACGGATCCAGATGGAGCACGTGGTCCGCGCCGGTGAGGTTGAGGCCGGTGCCGCCTGCCTTGAGCGAGATGAGGAAGAGCGCGCCCTCCCCTCGCTGGAAGGCCTCCACGCGGGCCTGCCGCTCCGCCGCGGGCGTCCGTCCATCCAGGTACTGGAACGAAATGCCCCGCGCCTCCAGCGCGTCGCGCACCAGGGCCAGGTGGCGAACGAACTGGCTGAAGACGAGCGCGCGGCCTCCCTCCGCCATCAACTCGTCCACCCGCTCCAGCACGCGCTCCAGCTTGGAGGAGGACAGCCCCGTGTCCGGATCCACCAGGCGGGGATGACAGGCGGCCAATCGCAGTCGGGTGAGCGCGGCCAGCATCTCGAAGCGCTGGTCTCCGCCAGGAGTTCCCTCGCCCAGCCGGGCCAGGGCCGCGAGCCGCACGTCGTCGTACACGCGCCGCTCGGCGTCCGACAGCGTGACGGGCACCACCGTGTCCACGCGCGGAGGCAGCTCGCGCGCCACGTTTGCCTTGGTGCGGCGCAGGAGGAAGGGGCGCACCAGCCGGGCCAGGGACGCGCGCGCATCCGCGTTCCGGTCCCGCTCGATGGGGACGGCGAACCGCGAGTGGAAGGACTCGCGCCCGCCCAGCAGGCCGGGGAACAGCAGGTGGAAGAGGCTCCACAGCTCGGACAGGCGGTTCTCCACCGGCGTGCCGGTGAGCGCCACGCGGGCCTCGGCCTTCACGCCGCGCAGCGCGCGGGCCCGGGCCGTGTCCGGGTTCTTCACCGCCTGCGCTTCGTCCACCACCAGCGTGGCGAAGGTCACATCCGAAAGCTTCGCGGCGTCCCTCGCCAGGAGTCCGTAGCTGATGATCAGCACGTCCCGGGGCCCCAGCCGGGCCGGCAGGGCGTCCCGGTCCGCGTCCTGCCAGACGTGCACGCGCAGCGACGGCGCGAAGCGGGCGGCCTCGCGCACCCAGTTGCCGCGCAGGGACGTGGGCGCCACCACCAGCGCGGGGCCGGCCGCCGCGCGAAACAGCAGCAGGGCCAGCGCCTGGACCGTCTTGCCCAGGCCCATGTCGTCCGCGAGGCACGCGCCCGCGCCCCACGAGGCCAGCCGCGCGAGCCACACGAAGCCCTCGCGCTGGTAGTCGCGCAGCTCCGCCTTCAGGCTCCGGGGCACGCGCACCGCGCGCGCGTGGGCATCACGGATGCGCTTCGCCAGTTGGAGCCAGTCCGGGGGCGCCTGGACGCTCGCGCCCGCCTTCTTCAGCGTGTCCAGCGCGGGCGCCGCCGCGGCGCTCACCTCCAGTCCCTTGCGCCCCGGGTGCGCCACGTCCGCGAGCGGGGTCAGCTGCTCGCGCAGCGCCTCCGTCAGGCGCATCCAGCGCCCCTTCCCCAGCGGGACATAACGCTGGCGGCGGCGCACGGCCTCCAGCAGGACCGCCAGCTCCACGCGCGCGCCCTCCAGCTCCACGCCGCCCTTCGCGCCGAACCAGTCGTGCTCCCGCAGGATCTGGACCCGCACGTTCGAGGTCTCCGGGCGCGTCACGGTCCAGGGCTGCTCCGCCCACTCCACGCGCAGCTCCGGACCCGCGAGCGGCTCCAGCGCCTCCAGCAACTGGAGCGCGTCCTCGGCGGTGTCGCGCGTGAAGTGATACATGCCGGTCGGCAATGACAGACGCGAGAGGAGCGCGTCCGCCTCCTTCCGCTCCGCGTCCAGGTCGCGCCGGACCATGACGCGCTCCTTGTCCCGCTGGCCGCGGACCACGGGAGCGCCCTCGCCCACGGGCTGGGGAGGCGCCTCCGGCAGGGGCCTCACGAGGAGCGAGACCTCCAGCGCGGAGTCCTCCACCGCGCGCAGCCGCGCCAGCAGGCCCGGGCTGGCCTCCACGGGGCGGGGCTCCAGGGCCGGCGGCAGCGCCACCGGGAAGGCCGCCTCCAGCGTGGAGAGGTGCTCCAGGAACGCGCCGCGCTGCCCCTCGGAGACGTAGGTGCCGTGGCTCGCCAGGGATTCGAGCAGGGCCCTTGCGTCGGGGGGCACGTTCACCAGGGTGACCCCCGGCGCGGCGGGCTCGACGAGCAGCCACGGCTGGGAGGTCAGCGGCCCCTCGGGAGGCGGCGTCAGGGCCTCCGCGGTCACGGGGCGCCCGTCCACCGCGGGCCGCAGGCGCAGGGCCTGTCCGTCCTGCTCCAGGGCGAAGCCCAGCGACGCCTCCCGCACCCGCGCCGGGGCGTCCGCGCCGCCGGCGATCCGGAGCCGGGGGCTGCGCGCGAGCGACCGCAGCGCCTGGAGCAGCAGCGCGTACGGCGCGCCGCCCCCCATGTCGTCCAGGGGCCCGTCGTATATCCCATACATCGCCGAGTGCCGATCCATCCGCTCCCCCGCGTCGAGGAGGGACCAGGCGCGGCGCTCATCCGGGTCCTGGAGCGACTGGAGCAGCTTGCCGCGGTCGTACCCGGCGACGGACTGGCCCTGGGTCAGGCCCCCCTTCTTCGAGGGGAAGTGCAGATAGGGCCGGAGCCGCCAGCCGCGCGAGGACTCCGGCTCCAGCCGGAAGGTGACGAAGCGCCCTTCCGCCGGGGCCTCTTCGCGAACCGTCCGCTCCAGGGCGGAGGCCGTCAGCGCGGACAGCAGCTCACGCCCCGGCGCTTCGAGCAACAGCTCCGCCAGCCGCGCGGCGAGTGAGGCCTGCTTCGGCTGCACCAGGAACGCCAGCGCCGCGTCGACGGCGGTCAGGGCATGGGCGCAGGTGGCCTCGGCGTCCCCGGGGCTGCACTGACAGGCCACGCCCGGGCGGCCCTCCATCAGGGCGCGAGGGTCGAGCCCGGTGAAGCCCTCGGCCTGGGCGCTCTCGAGGTGGTGCGTGGGGCGCCACAGCGCGAGCTCCGGGTCCTTCACGAGCAGCCGCAAGGGGCGCTCCGCGAGGATGACCGTGGGAACCGGGGACAACGAGCGGGGCAGGGACTGCTCGCGGATCCGCGCGCGGGCCCGCGTCAGCGCCTCCATCAGCGGGGCGAGGCGGCCATCCGTGGGCGGCGGCAGGGGCTGCGCGGAGGCTTCATGGGCCAGCCCGCGCGACACGCGCCCGGCCTCGTCGCGGACCCACTGCCAGGCGGCCTCCGCGAGCATCTCCTGCTCCGGGGCCGTCGCGCGGCGGAGCTTCGAGCTGCCCTCCAGCGCGTCCACCACCGTGGCCTTGCGCAGCGCGGGGAGGACGTACCGCGTGGAGGGGGCGGACAACAGGGGCGCCAGCACGGCCAGGGGCACGGCGCGGGCACGTCCGACCTGGTGCTCCACCAGCCACTTCTGGATGTCGGTGGGCGCGGAGGGCCGCGCGGGGGCCTCCACGCGGCGCTCGGAAACAGACGGCTGGGGCGGAGCAGCGCGCCGCACCTGGAGCCTGGAGGTCTGGAGCCACGCGAGCCCGACCGCGACCGCGTGCGCACAGACCCCCTCGTCCCAGTACGCGGCGCATTCACACTCGAGCAGCAGCCCCCGGGAGTCGGGGTCCACGCAGAGGGCCGCGTCGAACATGCGCCCGGAGCCTTCTTCGGTGACGGTCCCCCGGACACACTCCTGGGAGGGCGGCCGCACGTCCACCACATCCTGAAGGAGCCACCGCCGGGCCTGGGCGAACATCTCCCGGTCGGCCAGCTCCTGGAGATGTTTCCGGGTGATCCGTTGCCGGAGCGAAGAGGAGGACGAGGCTGGCGCGGAGGCGGAGCGGGAGGGCATCGAATGGAAAAACTACCCATGGGGTGGCCTTCCAACGAGCCTTTTCCTCAAGTCGTCACGCTGGAGCCTCCACGAGTGGACACCCGGCGGCCCGGCGAGCGCTCCCTTGACGCTCAGGCGCCCAGCACCTCCCGCAGCACGACCTGGAAGTAGTTCGTGCTGCCGACGTGCGCGGAGTACAGCCGGGCGGACTGGTGGAGGCGCTGGGCGACGGCCTCGAACTCCGCCTGGCTGACGTCGCGCAGGGACAGGTACAGGCGGGCGGCGGCGCGCAGGTAGGAGAAGAGGGCGTTCTTGTGGTGGCCGTCGGGCCGGCGCGCGAGGTGCCGGTAGAGCTGGGAGAACTCCTGGTCGACCTCGGCGTGGCGGGTGTCGCGGCAGAAGCCGGCGGCGGTGGCCTCGATGAGGAAGAAGAACGGCTCGTATTCCGGGAAGGGAGGCCGGGAGAAGTCAGGGGGCTGCTTGTTCCCGGTCCACAGCGCGGAGATGGGCTGCAGGCGCACGTGGGCGGTGACGTCACCGAAGCGCACGGGCACCTCGTCGCCCACGACCTTCACCTGGCCCTGCTCGTCCCGTTCCACGGGGATGAACAGGCGCATGGGGTCCTCCACCTTCACGCCCGCCTTCTCCAGTTCCGCCACCACGTTCGCGTCCATTGCGTTGATGAACCTCCGGGACACCCATCTACCGCGTCGCGCCCGGATGTGCACCCGGGACCCTCCCGTATTCCCAACCTGCCCCGCGGGCCCCCGTACCGGGAGTGCCGTTGACAGCGCGGATGCGAAGGCCTCGAATGACACACAGTCCTTCCAGAGGTGACTCATGTCACAACGCATCCCCCCGATACTCATGCTGTGTTTGGCGGCTGGCAGTCTTTTCACGGGATGCGGCGGAGGCAGCCTGGAAGCGGTGAGCACCTCCGAGTGCTCCACGGGCATGAAGTGGACGGGCGGAGACAGCGGCAACGCCCTGATGCATCCCGGTGGCAACTGCATCCAATGCCATACAGACCGGGGCGAGGGGCCGAAGTTCGTGGTGGCGGGGACCGTCCAGGCCACCGCGCACGAGGCGGACGACTGCGCGGGCATCGAGGGCGCCCAGGTCGTCATCACCGACGCCAATCAGAAGGCATACACCCTGACGGCCAATGCCTCCGGCAACTTCTTCCTCAAGGCCGAAGACGCGAAGAACTTCGCGCTCCCCTACACCGCCCGCGTCACCCACGGTGGCACCCAGTGGGCCATGAACAGCTCACAGGGCACCGGGGCCTGCGGCTCCTGCCACACCGTGGCCGGCGCGAATGGCGCCCCCGGACGCATCAGCCCCCCGTAACGACGCCGCCCGCCAGCGCGGACAAAAACAAAGGGCGCCGGACCGGAGTCCGACGCCCTTCAGATTCTTCGTACTGGTGTGCCCAAGGGCGGAATCGAACCACCGACACGGGGATTTTCAGTCCCCTGCTCTACCGACTGAGCTACTTGGGCGTACCGCGCACCGCGAGCGGCAGCGCCGATTTACGGTTACTGGCCCGCGACGTCAACCTCTTTCCGCCAGCCCTCCCCCCTCGCTCGACACTCAGGCCGCCAGCCGGGGCGCTTCGCCATCCCAGGCCGTGCAGCCCGCCGTCAGCCGCTGGCGCAGCTTCTGGCGCAGCCCCTGCTCGATCTGCCGGATGCGCACCGCCGTCACCCCGAAGCGCTTCGCCAGGAACTCCGCGCTCACCCCGTCCTCCACCAGCATCCGCTCCTTCACCAGCGCCCGCTCCCTCGCGTCCAGCTCCGGCCAGGCCGCCGCCACGCTCTGGTGCAGCTTCTCCGCCCATTCTCCCCGGTCCGCCTGCTCCTCCGCCGAGTCCTCGTCCGACTCCAGCATGTCCAGCCGCGTCACGTCCCCTTCCAGGCCCAGGGGCGCGTTCAGGGACACGTCCTTCGCCAGCGCGTCCGTCCCCCGCACCACGTCCTCCTCCTTCTTGCCCAGCGCCTCGGCCAGCCGCTTCGTCACCTCCGGGTGGCCCTCGCCCCAGCGGGCCTCCAGCCGCGCTCGCTCGCGCCGGAGCTGGAAGACGATCCACGGCGCGCGGCCCCCCGCCATACTCCAGGTGCGGGACACGTACGCCCGGATGCGCGCGCGGATCCACTGCTGCGCGTAGGCACCGAACGGCACTCCCCGCTCCTCGAACCGGCGCGCCGCCTCCACCAGGCCGACGTTGCCCTCCGACATCAGCTCCTCCAGCGACAGGCCCGTCCAGCGGTACTTCCAGGCCAGCCGACGAACCAGCTCCAGGTGCCCCCGCACCCGCATCTCCACTTCCGCCGAGTCCACCTCGGTCTCCACTCCCTCCACCGTCGTGGACTCAAGCTCCTCGTAGATGGCTTCCATGACGCGTACCTCCCCAATCAGTCCCCCGCGCACCCATCGCGCGGTGACGGACGTAGAGATAAGCGGGGACGACACTTTAAAAAATGAGCTAGTTTGGATGAAACCCTTCGGTTATTTCTAAGTCATGGCGTGGCTCAACTACCACCATCTCCTGTATTTCTGGACGGTTGCGCGGGCGGGCAGCATCGCCAAGGCGAGTGAAGAGCTGCACCTCGCCCAGCCCACCATCAGCGCCCAAATCAAGCTGCTGGAGGAGTCGCTGGGCCACCAGCTCTTCGAGCGCAAGGGCCGCAAGCTCGTCCTGTCCGACGTGGGCCGCACCGTCATGCGCTACGCGGACGAAATCTTCCGCCTGGGCAACGAGCTGAAGAACGTCGTCTCCGGCCTGCCCACCGGCCAGCAGCTGCGCCTCAACGTGGGCGTGCTCGACGTCATCCCCAAGCTCGTCGCCGAGCAGCTGCTCAAGCCCGCGCTGGATGCCGGGCCCTCGCTGCGCATCATCTGCCGCGAGAGCCCCCTGCCCCAATTGCTCGCACAGCTGGCGCTGCATGAGCTGGACGTGGTGCTCGCGGACGCGCCTGGCTCCGAGCCCGTCAGCGTCCGGTCCTTCAACCACCTGCTGGGCAAGTGCGGCGTGACGTTCTTCGCCGCCCAACCGCTCGCGCACCTGCGCAAGGACTTCCCGCGCTCGCTCGACGGCGCTCCCATGCTGCTGCCGTCGGAGGAGTCGTCGGTGCGCCGCTCGCTGGACCTGTGGTTCGAGCGGCTCGGCATCCGGCCCCTCATCGCCGGCGACTTCGACGACAGCGCGCTGCTCCAGGCCTTCGGACAGAAGGGGCACGGCATCTTCGCCATGCCCTCCATCATCGACGCCGAGGTGCAACGACAGTTCAACGTCACCGCCATCGGGCACACCGACGAAATCGAGCAGTGCTTCTACGCCATCACCGTGGAGCGCCGCCTGCGCCACCCCGCCGTCGTCGCCATCGCCGAAGCAGCGCGCTCGCACATCTTCGGCGGTTGAACCGCGTCACCCGTCCGCGAGGAACACCTCCGCGCCCGACACCACCGTGGCCAGCACGCGCGCGTCCACCAGCGCCGCCGCGGGCCCCTCCAGCGGATCCTCCGACAGCGCGACGAAGTCCGCGTCCAGACCGGGCTTCAGCCTTCCGCGCCGAGCCTCCTCGAAGGACGCCCACGCGGGCCCCACCGTGAAGCCCTCCAGCGCCTCCGCCGCGCTCAGGCGCTCCTCCGGATACCAGCCGCCCTCCGGCCAGCCCTTCGCGTCCTGCCGCGTGCGCGCCGCGTAGAGCCCCGCGAGCACGTCCGGGTTCTCGATGGGGAAGTCACTGCCCAGCGCCAGGTGCGCGCCCGCGTCCTTCAGCGTGCGCCAGGCGTAGGCGCCCCGGAGCCGCTCGCGCCCCAGCCGCGTCTGTGCCCAGGGCATGTCGCTGGTGGCGTGCGTGGGCTGCACGCTGGCCACCAGGCCCGCCGCGCCCAACCTCCGGATGTCCTCCAGCCGCAGGATCTGCGCGTGCTCCACGCGGTGACGCAGGGCCTGCGTGCCCGTCCGCTCCGCGCCTCGCAGGAGGACGTCCACGACCAATGTATTGGCACGGTCTCCAATGGCGTGGATGCACACCTGGAAGCCCCGCGACATGAAGGCCTGTGCCCGCGCTTCGAGTTCCTCGGGCGACAGGAGCAGCAGGCCGCGCTGGCCGGGCTCGTCGCTGTAGTCTTCGTGGAGCGCCGCGCCCCGGCTCCCCAGCGCGCCATCCGCCAGGAACTTCACCGAGCGCATGGACAGGTGACGCCCCTGCCATGGGCCCTGATCCAGATAGGCGTGCCGCTCACCGCCCTGCCCCGCCGCCATCGCATACACGCGCAGGGGCAAGGTCCCCGCGGCGTCCCAGTCCTGCAACATGCGGAAGGCCTGCAGGTCCATGCCCGCGTCGTGCACGCCCGTGAGCCCGACCTGCGCGCACCGCTCCAGGGCGGCTCGCAACCGGGTCTCCAATTGTTCACGCGTGGGCGCGGGAATGGCGGCCTCCACCACGTCCATCGCGTTGTCCACGAGGACGCCGGTGGGCTCGCCGTTCGCGCCCTTGAGGATGCGGCCTCCTGGCGGATCCGGCGTGTCCCGCGTGATGCCCGCGCGGCGCAGCGCCTCGCCGTTCACCCAGGCCGCGTGATGATCCACCCGCATGAGGAATACGGGCGTCGTGGAGAAGCGCGCATCCAGGTCCTCGCGGCCAGGGAACTCGGCGCCGGGCCACTCGTTCTGGTCCCAGCCCTTGCCGAGCAACCAGTCCCCCTGGAAGCTCGACGCGGGCGCCTTCGCCAGGCGCTGGAGGACGTCCTCCACCGAGGGCGCCTTCTCCAGGCGCACCGTGGTCAGGCTCTTGCCCAGGCCGTGCAGGTGCGCGTGCGCGTCCACCAGGCCGGGCACCACCGTGGCGCGGCCCAGGTCCACTTCACGCGCGCCAGGCCCCGCGGCGGCGCGCGCTTCCGCGAGCGTCCCCACCGCGAGCACCCTTCCGTCGCGCACCGCCAATGCTTCCGCGCGCGGACGCTCCGCATCGAGCGTCCACACGCGCTCCGCCCTGTAGACCGTGGTCTCCGCCGTCATGGCGCGGAAGACTACCCGCCGCCCTCGGGGAAGCCACCGTCCACGTCCGGCGCATTGACGGGACCCGCGGGGCCCGCCGGTTCGTTGGGCACGTTCTGGATGACTTCGCGGTTCGTGTCCGGGCCCTGGATGGGCATCTGGTCCTCAGTCCCCGGGGGCTGGGTGGTCCTGCAAGCTCCCGCCCCAACAGCGGACAGGCCCAGAGCAGCGATGATCAGCACGGCGCGGCGCATGAAACCTCCTGGAAGAAGAGCGAGAGGCTGACCCTAAGGAGGTGCGTCCTTCTCCAGCAACGCGCATCCCCTCCATCGTCCAGGACTGGATGCACAAGCGGGGCGCCGGGCCCTCCCTGCCCGCCTGCCCTCCAGGCCCCCGGCATCCAGACCCGGTCATCCGAAGGTCCGATGCACATCGTTGTCCGAGTGCGTGTGCGCGAGGGGGCACGCATTCGGGGGCGGACATGCGGGACCACGTCGACAGGATGAGCTGGCGCCGTCACGTCCTCTGGGGCTGGCTCCTGGCCCTCCTCTTCGTGGGCCTCGCCGCTCCGGCGGCTCCGGATTCACCGTCCTTCGTCGCGCGGTGCGAGCTGGAGGGCGTGGTGGATACCGGCTCGGGCGCGTACCTCACGGACTGCGTGAAGCGCGCGGAGGACGGAGGAGCCTCGGCGCTGCTCGTGCGGCTGGACACTCCAGGCGGTTCATTGGACGCCACCCGCGCCGTGGTGCGCGCGTTCCTGGGTTCGCGCGTTCCCGTGCTCGTGTGGGTGGGGCCTTCCGGCTCACGTGCAGGCAGCGCGGGCGTGTTCATCGCGCTCGCGTCGAACGTGAGCGCCATGGCGCCGGGGACGAACATCGGTGCGGCGCATCCCGTGGGCCTCGGGGGCGAGGACGTGGAGCAGGTGGGTGGCGAGGAGCTCGCCCGCAAGGTGGAGAACGACACGGTCGCCTTCGCGGAGGGCATCGCCCGGCAGCGGGGCCGCAATCCGGAGTGGGCCGCGGCCGCCGTGCGCGACAGCGCCAGCGTCCCCGCGGACCGCGCCGTGGAGCTTCGCGTGGTGGAGCTCGTCGCCCCCACCGAGGCCGCGTTCCTCTCCTCCGTCGATGGCCGCCGCGTGGAGGTCGCGAACGGAGACACCGTGACGCTCGCCACCCGCGAGGCCCGCGTGGTGTCGCTGGAGCCGGGGCTGTCACAGCAGGTGGTGCATGCGCTCGCGCAGCCGTCCCTCATCTACCTGCTGTTCCTCGTCGCGGCGCTGGGCCTGGTGGTGGAGCTGTCCCATCCGGGCGCGGTGGCGCCGGGGCTCATTGGCGGCGTGGCGCTGGTGCTGGCGTTGATGGCCTCCGCGACGCTGCCGGTGCGCTCGGGCGCGCTGGTGCTGATGCTGGTGGGCGTGGGGCTCATCGTCGCGGAGCTGTTCGTCACCAGCGGCCTGCTGGGCGCCGCGGGCGTGGGCCTGTTGATACTGGGCGGCGTGTTCCTGGTGGACCGCTTCGAATCGGGCTGGTTCGTGGAGCCGTCCTTCCGCCTGTCGTGGGGCGTGCTGCTGCCCACGGCGCTCGTGTTCGCGGGGAGCGCGGCCTTCGTCGCGTACCGCAGCGCCCAGACGCGCAGGCTGCCGCAACGGGGGGGCGACGCGGGGCTCGTCGGCGAGGCCGGCACGGCGCTGGGCCCCGTCACGCCCTCGGGCGGCGAGGTGTTCGTCCACGGCGAGCGCTGGCGCGCCGTCTCCTTCACTCCCATCCGCGAGGGCGCCCGGGTCGTGGTGCGCGCCGTGGAAGGGCTCACCCTCACCGTCGCGGAGTCCCTGCCATGACCGAGTTGTTCGGAGCGCTGGGGTGGCTCATCCCCCTGGCCCTGCTGTTCGTCCTCTTCATCTCCGGCGTGCGCATCGTCACCGAGTACCAGAACGGCGTCGTGTTCCGGCTGGGCCGCTACGTGGGCCTCAAGCGCGCGGGCTTCCGCTGGCTCATCCCCTTCGTCGAGCGGATGGTCATCATCGACCTGCGCACCGTGGCGCGCGACGTGCCCCCGCAGGACGTCATCACCAAGGACAACGTCAGCGTGAAGGTCAACGCCGTCGTCTACTTCCGCGTCATCCAGGCGGACAAGGCCGTGCTCCAGGTGGAGGACTACCTCTACGCCACCAGCCAGATTGCGCAGACCACCCTGCGCGCCATCCTGGGCCAGGTGGAGCTGGACGACCTGTTGTCCCAACGCGAGCGCATCAACCACGAATTGCAGCAGGTGCTCGACGCGCGCACCGACCCGTGGGGCGTGAAGGTCTCCAACGTGGAGGTGAAGCACATCGACCTGCCGTTCGAGATGCAGCGGGCCATCGCGCGGCAGGCCGAGGCCGAACGCGAGCGCCGCGCGAAGATCATCGCCGCGGAAGGTGAACACCAGGCCGCGGAGAAGCTGGCCCTGGCCGCGGACGTGCTCAGCCGCAACCCCGCCACGCTCCAGCTGCGCTACCTGCAGACGCTGGTGGAGATCACCGGCGGCGGCAACCACACCATCCTGCCCATCCCCCTGGAGCTGCTGCACGCGTTCGGCGCCGTGCCCGCGCGGCCCTTCCGCCCGGAGGAGGCCCGCGAGGAGGAGGAGGACGAGGACGCGTCCCACGGCCCGTCTTGAAACGCCTCCGGCGGAAACGACGAAGGTCCACCCGCGCGCGAGGCACGGATGGACCTTTCGGGTGAGACGCAGCGGCGGGATTACAGCTGGCCGCTGTCCTCGATCTTCACGGGCTGGCGCGTCGCGCCGGACTGGCTGCCCACGCCTTCAATCTTCTTCACCACGTCCATGCCCTCGACGACCTTGCCGAAGACGACGTGCTTGCCGTCGAGCCAATCCGTCTTGATGGTGGTGAGGAAGAACTGCGAGCCGTTGCTGTTGGGGCCCGCGTTGGCCATGGAGAGGATGCCCGGGGCCGTGTGCTTGTGCTTGAAGTTCTCGTCCGCGAACTTCTCACCGTAGATGGACTCGCCGCCGTAGCCATTGCCGAGCGTGATGTCGCCGCCCTGGCACATGAAGTTCGGGATGACGCGGTGGAAGGGCGTGCCCTTGAAGTGCAGCGCCTTGCCACCGCGGCCGATGCCCTTCTCGCCCGTGCACAGGGCGCGGAAGTTCTCGGCGGTCTTGGGGACGTCGTCGGAGAACAGCTCCATCACGATGCGGCCGGCGGGCTGGCCACCAATCGACATGTCGAAGAAGACCTGAGCGTTTGCCATGTTCACGTGCTCCACGGTGAGGGTTGAGCCTGAGAGGCTGCGGAATCCTGCGCGATACCAGGCGCGCGAGCCGGGACCTACCAGACCCGCGCGTCTCGGAGGCACCCGCTAGCACCTTCGCGTGCGCTGCGGAACAAATTCAGGGCGCTGGCGGGTCGCCCGGCCGCCCGTCGCGGAAGAGCTCCGCGCCCTCCAGCGTGATGGCGCGGCGGCTCAAACGCAGCGACGCCAGGGCCAGCACCGCCGTGGAGCCCAACAGCCCCACGCCCAGGGAGAAGGACATCACCGGCAGCCCCTCCGGCACCGCGACGCTGCGGCGCAGCAGGTACAGGAGCGACGTCACCACGAAGGACAGCAGCGCCGCGTAGGTGAAGCCAATGGCCCGGGCGAGGATGGCGTGGCGGCGGTCCATGATGGCCACCTCCTCGCGCAGGAGCGAACGGCGCGCATGGCCCTCCGGCAGCGTGCGCCACTCCCGGACCATGTCCCGCATGCGCGCGGTGATGCGCGAAATCTGATTGTCCAGGCCGGTGGCCAGGATGCCGCACCCGGACACCATCACCGCGGGCGTCACCGCCGTACCAATGAGCTGGATGGAGGAGGGGTCCAGGCCGTCCATGCCGACGTTCATGCCCCCTTCTGTCCCACCGCCCGCCCGGCCGCCACCCCATGCATCCCGACACCATCACTGACAAATCGCCACCGACGTCTTGACACCTCCACTGTCACAACCTACTGTCAGGTTCGTGAGCACGCCCAAGACACAGACGGAGTGGAAGCTGACCGCGCTGGCGGAGGAGGTGGGCATCTCGCCTCGCACGGTCCGCTATTACGTCCAGCGGGGCCTCCTGCCCGCGCCGCCCTTCAAGGGGCCGGACACTGTCTACGGAGAGGAGCACCGGGTGCGGCTCAAGGCCATCCGGGTGCTCCAGGCGAGGTTCCTGCCACTGGACGCCATCCAGGCGGAGCTCTTGCGGTTGTCGCCGGAGGAGCTGCGCCGGCTGGCGGAGTCGCCGGTGGGCTCGGGGACGCTGCCGGTACCGGAGGACGTCCTCCGGATGCCCCCGAAGCGGCCGGGAAAAGACCCGACGGTGGAGGTGGCGCGTTACCAGCGCTGGCTCTTGGCGCCGGGGTTGGAATTGCACGTGTCGGAGCAGGCGGAAGCGAAGGTCCGGGCGCTGGCGGAGCGGGTGCGCGCCCTCATCGAGGAGTTCCAGGAAGGAACGCGGTCATGAACGAGCAGGCGAAGTGTGGGCTTTTCACGCGGGACGGGGCCCAGGTGCCCCTGCAGGGAGTGGAAGTCTCCGGTGAGCTGCTCGGGGGGCACGCGCGGGTGCGCGTGACGCAGCGCTACCGCAACGACGAGAAGAAGCCGGTGGAGGCCATCTACACCTTCCCTCTTCCCTCCGACGCGACGCTCAGCGCCTTCTCCATGACGTGCGCGGGCCGCCGCGTGGCCGGTGTGGTGAAGGAGCGCGAGGCCGCCTTCCGCGCCTACGACGACGCCATCACCGAAGGTCACGGCGCGGCGCTGCTGGACCAGGAGCGCGCCAACGTCTTCACCGCGCAGGTGGGCAACCTGCTGCCGGGCGAGGAGACGCTGGTGGAGGTGGAGTTCCTGCAGACGCTCACCGCGGAGGAGGGCAGCGTGCGCTGGATGCTGCCCACGCTGGTGGCGCCCCGGTACATGCCCGGCGCGGTGCACGGCGACCGCACCGGCCATGGCAGCGCGGCCCCGACGACGCGGGTGCCGGACGCGGACCGCATCTCCCCGCCCACGAGCATGAACGTGGACTACGGGCTGCGCATGGACCTGCTCATCGACGTGGGCCGTGACGTGGTGGTGGAGAGCCCGTCCCACCGCATCACCGTCGCGAAGGAGGGCACGCGCACGCGGGTGAGCCTGCAGCGCGATTCGTTCCTCAAGGACTTCGCGGGCAACGAGGTGGCGCTGGACCGGGACGTGGTGCTCACGATGCGCAACGCCAACCCGGACGTGATGCTCACGCCCGTGGTCACGCACCGGAAGGCGGAAGGTCCGGGCACGTTCGCGCTCACGGTGGTGCCGGACCTGCTGAACCTGGCGACGACGCCGCCCCGGCAGGAGGTGGTGTTCGTGGTGGACACGTCCGGCTCCATGGACGGCGACAGCCTGCCCCAGGCCCAGGCCGCGCTCCGGCTGTGCCTGCGCCACCTGCGCGAAGGCGACCGCTTCAACGTCATCGCGTTCGAGAACTCGTTCCGCTCCTTCTCTCCGCAGACGGTGCAGTTCACCCAGCGCACGCTGGAGCAGGCGGACGCGTGGGTCGCGGGGCTGAGGGCCTACGGCGGCACGGAGCTGCTGGAGCCGATGGTCACCGCGATGAAGGCCGCACCGGACGGCGTGGTGGTGCTGCTGACGGACGGCCAGGTCGGCAACGAGAATGAAATCCTCGAAGCGGTGCTCGCGGCGCGCGGGGCGGGGCGGGTGTTCTCGTTCGGCATCGGCACCAACGTGAGCGACGCGCTGCTGCGCGACCTGGCGCGCCGCACGGATGGCGCGGTGGAGTTCATCCACCCGGGAGAGCGCATCGACGAGAAGGTGGTGGCGCAGTTCTCGCGGGCGCTCGCGCCGCGCGTCACCGACCTGGAGGTGCGCTTCGACGGCGTGGAGGCCAGTGAGCTGGCGCCGGCCACGCTGCCGCCGCTGGTGGATGGCACGCCGTGGACGCTCTTCGGGCGCTATGCGCAGGCGGGCACGGGCAGCGTGACGCTGAAGGGGAAGTCGGGCCGTGAGCCCTTCTCCCTCACTGTGCGGTTGGATTTGCCCGCGCAGTCGGACCGGCCGGTGGTGGAGAAGTTGTGGGCCGCCGAGCGCATCCGGGGCTGGATGGACGCGGGGCTGGTGGGCCGGCGCGCGGAGGCGATGAAGGAGCGCATCGTGCGGCTCGCCGTCGAGCACCAGCTGGCCACGCAGTACACGTCCTTCGTGGTGGTGGAGGAGCGCCAGGGCGACCGCCGTGCATCCGGCACGCCGGACACGCGCGTGGTGCCGGTGAACGCGCCCGCGGGCTGGAGCATGTTCAACCAGGCCGCTCGGGACGAGGACGACGAACACGTGCCGGAGGGCGGGCTCGTGGACGCGCTCGCGGCGCCGCCGCGGCCCGTGATGAAGCGGCGGATGGCTTCGAAGTCGATGCCCGCGCCCGGAGCGGTCAGCCGTTCCCGGGGCGGCGCGGTCCCCCCGCCACCTCCGAGCATGTCCGCGCCCTCCCCTGCGCCCGCGCGCGACCTGGGGCCGGAGCCCACCACCGGGTCCTCCTTCCAGGCGGAGTTCGCGGATGGCTCCGGGCCCGGGGGCGCCAGCGCGCCCATGGAGCGCAGGGAACAGGAGGCCACGAAGAGCGCGAAGAAGGAGAAGGGCGGCCTCTTCGACCGGCTGATGTCCGCCGCGAAGCCGCGCAAGGACGCCGCCATGCAGGGCGCCCCGGAGCTGGAGCGCGTCGTCAAGGAGAAGGCGGAGGTGGTCTACGAGCAGGAGGAGGAGTCCCTGCCGCTGTCCGTGGCGGAAGCGTCCATCCCCACCGAGGACGTGGGCGGCATCCTGGGCCAGCAGCTCGCGAACGGGCTGTGGGCCGGCACGGGTGAAGGACCGGAGCCGGTGCGTCAGGCCCGCGCCACCGCGCGGGTGCTGTTGGTGCTCCTGCGCGAGGGCATCACCAGCAGCCACCCGCTGCACGGCGCGCAGGTGAAGAAGGCCGTGGACGCGCTGCTCGCGCTGGCCTCGCAGCTGGGCCAGGCGCCGGACGTGGCGGAGCTGGCGCTGGGTGTGGCGTGGCTGGTGGCGGCGGGTCCGCGTACGCGGGGCCGCATCGAGCAGGCCGCGAAGCCCCTTCCGGGTCTGGACGGGCGGCTGGGGGACATGGCCGCGCTCCGCCAGCACATGGAGACGTTGGCGACGCGGTAGGCCGTCACGTGGCGTCACCCGGGCCCCCGTGCCTCCTTTCCAGGAGGACCGGGGTCCCGGGTCTCCCGTCTTTCCGCGGGGGTGACTAGGGTGGGCGCCTGCATGTTCCTCGCGCCCTTCTTCCTGGCCGTCCTCGTCGCAGCGCAGCCCGATCCTTCGCCCCGGGAAGGCGCGGCACCTCCCGCCGTTACGTCTTCTGGGCCCGTCTCCGCGCCACCGCTCGTGGCGAGTGACGAAGCCTGCGCCGCCGAGTCCGACTACGCGGCGGGCTTCGACGCGTTGGTGCGCGGACAGGAGGCCCAGGCACTGGAGTTGTTGGAGCGCGTGATGCGGGTGTGCCCCGGGCATCCGTACGCGCCGGAGCTGGCGCGGCTGGCGCGGACACGGCTGGAGCCGGGCGCGCGGCTGGCGCAGGACACCCTGGCGCGGCCGGTGGTGGCGGAGCCAGAGGAGTCCTTGAAGGAAGGACCGTCGAAGGGGGCCCGCGCGTCGTTGACCGTCGTGCAGACGCTGCACGGCATCACCCAGGGCATCCTGCTGTGCTCCATCTCCAACTGCCAGGATGGGCGCGCGTACGTGGCGGTGTCGCTGCTGGGCGGCGGCGCGGGGGCGGCGATTTCGCTGCTCGCCACCCGGAGCGGAATGACGCAGGGGCAGGCGGCGGCCATCAACTCCGGCACGGTGTGGGGCTTCGGCTATGGCCTTGCGTCCATGAGTTCGTTCGACCTGGACGGAGACAGCGCCACGGGGGCGGTGATGGTGGGGGCGCTGGGCTTCACGGGCCTGGGCATCCTGGTGGCGGAGTTCGCGCGGCCCACCGCCGGACAGGTGTCGCTGGCGAACTCCGGCGGCCTGTGGGCGGGCGTGGTGGCGGGGCTGCTGATGGCCACCCAGAGCGGCGAGACGCGCGACTTCATCGGCATCGAGCAGGGCGTGGTGGGCGCGGGCCTGCTCACCTTCGCGCTGGTGTCACGCAACCTGGACATCTCCCGGGGCCGGGTGCTGCTCATCGACGCGGGCGGCATCCTGGGCGGCCTGGTGGGCTTGAGCGCGATGTTCCTGGCGCTGGACAGCGACCACGGGGACGCGCTGCTGGTGGGCACCGCCGTGGGCGTGCTGGCCGGCCTGGGGACCACGACGTTCCTCACGCGTGACTTCGATGCACCAGACAACACTCCGACCGTCTCTGTCGTCCCGGCGGCCCTGGGGCGGCATGGGGGGATGGGGCTCGCGGTGCTTGGGCAGTTCTAGACTGCGGCCGCAGTTCTCCTTCGGCCTTCCCGGAGCCGCCCATGCCCGACGAGTCCCAGGCGCTGACCCTCTTGCGTGACGAGCACACGTTGCGCGTGCGGCAGGTGAAGGAGTGGGGCGAAATCCTCACCGGCTTCGAGGGCCGCAACCGCTACGAGGTGGTGGGCGACGACGGACGCCCGCTCTTCTTCGCGGGTGAGGTGGGCAGCGGGCTGGGCCTGTTCCTCGTGCGCGGCTTCCTCAAGGCGAAGCGGCCCTTCACGATGGAGCTCAAGTCCGCGCGCGGGGAGACGCTCCTGCGGCTGCGCCGCCCGTGGCGCTTCTGGCTGTCCCGGCTGGAAGTGGAGGACGGCGAGGGACGGCACCTGGGCGCCATCCAGCAGCGCTTCCGCTTCTTCACCCGCGCCTACGACGTGCTCGGGCCCAACGACGAAGAGCTGGCCCAGCTGAGCGGGCCGTTCTTCAGGCCCTGGACGTTCAACGTGGAGCAGCAGGGCCGCGAGGTGGGGACCATCGCGAAGAAGTGGAGCGGGTTCGGCAAGGAGATGTTCACGGACGCCGACAACTTCGGCGTCCGGTTCAACGGCCTGCACGACCCGCACGTGCGGACGCTGGTGGTGGCCGCGACGTTCCTCATCGACTTCGTGCACTTCGAGGACCGCCGCGGCGGCAAGGACTGACGGCTAGGAGTGCCGGCGCAGCGTGGGCACGCGCGTCTGGCCCTGCTCGTCACGCGGGAGTCCGTCGAACGCCGGCTCACCGGCGGGCGGGGCGGGGCGCCAGCGCTGGACCTCGCGCACCATGAAGAAGGCGGCGGCCGATAGAACGCCCAGGTCGTCCAGCCAGCCGAACACGGGGATGAAGTCCGGAATCGCGTCCACGGGCGACACGAAGTACAGGACAGCCAGCAGCCCGGACAGCTTGCGCCACGTCGCCACCCGAGGGTCGCGCACGTAGTGGAAGAAGCGGGTTCCCATTCCTCGAAGGCCTGCGATGTTCATACCCCTCCCTACGCATGGGGGACGCGGGTGATTGCACCATCCGTGCCGGGCGCTTGCACGCCTGGTGTGCTAGCGGGCGGCGCCGGATGTCTCCTCCAGCACGTCCGCGCGGCCCGCGACCTCCAGGCGGGCACGGCTGCCCTCGCGAAAAGGGGCCGAGGAGGCGGCGCGCACCACCAGCGCCATGCCCGCGCAGGACACGGTGAAGTCCACGTGCGCGCCCCGGAAGGCGCGCTCCAGCACCTCCGCACGCAGGGCTCCGCCCACCGCGACGCCGTCCGTGTCGGGGACGAGCCGCAGGGTTTCCGGGCGCAGGGAGAGCATCACCTCGCCGCGCGCCTCCGTGCTCAGCGGCAGGTTGCCCAGCGCCGTGCGCGCGACGCGGCCAAAGGCTGAACCGGGCAGCAGGTTGGTGCCGCCCAGGAAGTACGCGGCGAAGGCGCTGCGCGGCGCTTCGTAGACGGACTCGGGCGAGCCCTGCTGTTCCACCGTGCCTCCGCGCAGCAGCACCAGCCGGTCCGCGAAGGCCAGCGCGTCCCCCACGTCGTGCGTGGCGAAGAGCACCGCGGTGCCTCGCGCCTTGAGCACGCGGCGCCACTCTCCGAGGACGTTGGCGCGCAGGCCGGCGTCCATGCCGGCGAAGGGTTCATCCAGCACCAGCAGCTTCGCTCCGGAGGCCAGCGCGCGCGCCAGCAGTACGCGCTGCCGCTGTCCGCGTGAGAGTGTTCCGCAGGTGCGCGCCTCCAGGTCTTCAAGCTGGAACAGCGCCAGCATGCCGCGCGCGTGCGCCAGGCCTTCGCCCTTGGGCTGCACGCCCAGCACCACGTCGCGCACGGTGAGGCCGGATTCGAGCTCCGCGTCGTGGAGGACGCGGCGCAGCGGACGCTGCTCCGGAGGCACGAACACGTCCGGCCCGGCGACCACGCGGCCCGCGAGCGTGATGGAGCCGGACGTCGGCTGCTCCAGGCCCGCCACCAGCCGCAGCAGCGCCGTCTTCCCGGAGCCAGAGGTGCCCATCAGCGCCACCGCGTCCCCTGGCTCCAGCGCCAGCGACACGTCGCGCACCGCGGGGGCGGCGGCGCCGAGGAACTTCAGGGTGAGGGTATCGAGCGAAAGGAAGGCCATGACGGCGGGCACACTACGGTGCGGCACCGGCCGGGCCAAGCACCGGGTCCCGTCCGCTGGGGAATGCCGGACGCCCGGCGGACATGGCTACGCGTAGATGTGCCACGACATGATCCAGGCGCACACGGCCGGAACCAGCGCGCACCAGGCAGGCCAGCGTGGCGTCCCGGAGCGGAACGCCCAGACCACGAATCCCACCGCCAGATAGATGAAGACGCGCTCCATCCGCTGCAATCCCTTCAGGAGCTCCTCCAATGGCATCTGCATCTCCACCGCCATCAGGGAAGGCTTGTTGAGGACAGGGTTCATCACCTTCCATTCCAGGTCGGTGTAGAGCAGGCAGGTGTTCATGGCCGCGGCACTGAGCCCCAGGCTCACCAGCGCCCGCGTGAACGACCTGGATTGCCACAGGCCCCGCCATCCCTGAAGCGCTTCGGGCTTCGGCTGTACGGTCTCCGCTGTGTCCGTTCCTGATGCCATTGCACGACAGCCTATCCCGGACCGGCTGCGGCGCTTCCCGCCGCGAGGCCAGGCTCCCGCCCCGCTCTTCCCCTCTTCCGGGAGTCCCCATGTCGCGCCTGCTCGTCGCTTGTGCCGTCCTGCTGGGAACCGCGTCCTTCGCCCAGGCCCCCGCTGCCCCTCCGCCCAAGGCCGCGGCCGCCCCCGCCGCTCCGGAGAAGCCAAATCCGATCAAGGCCTCCGCGGAGCGCATCCAGGCCGCGCTCGCCCAGCTGCCCAAGGCGAAGCCCGAGGATGTGAAGTCCCAGGACGCCATCCTCAAGGCGCTCTACGACGTCATCAGCGGACCGGCGGGCGCGGCTCGCGATTGGCAGCGCTTCCGCTCCCTCTTCTATCCGGGCGCCCAGCTCATCCCGCTGGGGAAGCCGCCGGGCGCGACCTCGCTGGCGGCCCGCCCCATCACCCCGGAGGACTACGTGACGTGGGGACAGGAGAGCACCGCGACGCACGGCTTCTTCGAGAAGGAGATTGCTCGCCAGACGCACGCCTTCGGCGCGCTGGCGCAGGTCATGAGCACCTATGAGGCGCGCGGCACGCAGGACGGGCCGCTCATCGCCAAGGGCGTCAACAGCATCCAGCTCTTCAACGACGGCCAGCGCTGGTGGGTGATGAACATCTTCTGGCTCGACGAGAAGACCGCCGGCCTCACCGTGCCCAAGGACCTCACCCAGAAGTAGTCCCGCGCACCAACGAAGAGGGCCGGGTCCCGGAGCGCGCATCCCGCGTCCCGTGCCCGGCCCTCCCGTGTTTCTACGGCCTGGACTCAGCCTTCCGAGCCAGGCTCACCTTCCGGACCGGGCGAACTGGACTCGTCCGCCGGAGCCTCCGGCGAAGACTCCTCCACCGGCGCGACCTCCGAGGAAGCCTCGGCGCCGGAGCCCTCCACCGGCGAGGTGGCCTCCGACTCCTCCGTCTCCTCCTCGGACTCCTCGCCTTCGGGCAGCTTGGAGATGGCCATCACCTTCTCCTCGCCGTTCTCCAGCGCGATGAGGCGCACGCCCTGCGTGTTGCGGCCGATGACGGAGATCTCCTTCACCTTCATGCGGATGAGCATGCCGCCGTTGGTGACGATCATCACCTCGTCGCTGTCCTTCACCTGCACCACGCCCACCACGCGGCCGTTCCGCTCGGTGGCCTTGATGTCGATGATGCCCTTGCCGCCACGGCCCTGCTGCCGGTACTCGGCGCCTTCGGTGCGCTTGCCGTAGCCGTTCTCCGTCACCGTGAGGATGGCGCTGCTCTGCTCCGCCGGCGCCTGGCCCTCCTCCGGCTCCTTGTCCAGGAGGTCCGCGCCCACCACCTCGTCGCCGTCCTCCAGGGTGATGCCCTTCACGCCGTAGGCCTGACGGCCCATGGAGCGGACATCCTCTTCCTTGAAGCGGATGCTCATGCCCGTGGCCGTGGACAGGAGGATGTCCTTGGTGCCGTCGGTGATCATGACGCCCACCAGCTCGTCGCCCTCGTCGATGCCCAGCGCGATGATGCCGCTGGCGCGGACGCTTTCGAACGCGCTCAGGTCCGTGCGCTTCACCACGCCCTTCTTCGTGACGAAGAAGACGTAGCGGTTCTCCGGGAAGTCGCGCGTCACCAGCACCTGCGCCAGCCGCTCCCCTTCCCCGAACTGCACCAGGTTCACGATGGCCTTGCCGCGCGACGTGCGGCTGCCCTGCGGAATCTGGTACACCTTCAGCGAGTACAGCTTGCCCTTGGTGGTGATGGGCATGAGGTACGCGTGCGTGCTGGCCACGAAGACCTTGGTGACGAAGTCGTCCTCCTTCGTCCCCGCGCCCGTCTTGCCGCGCCCGCCGCGCTTCTGCGCGCGGTACTCCGACAGGGGCGAACGCTTCACGTAGCCCGTGTGCGACAGCGTGACCACCATCGTCTCTTCGGCGATGAGGTCCTCGTTGGTGAGGTCATCCGCGGCGCCGGTGATCTCCGTGCGGCGCTTGTCGCCGTAGCGCTCGCGGATCTCCATCAGCTCCGCCTTGATGACGGAGAGCAGGCTCTTCTCGTTGGCGAGGATCTCGCGCAGGCGCGCGATGTCGCGCACCAGGCCAATCAGCTCCTTGAAGAGCTCTTCACGCTGCAGGCCGGTGAGGCGCTGCAGGCGCATCTCCAGGATGTTCTGCGCCTGGTCCTCGCTGAAGCCCGCGCCCTCGTACTTGTGCTCCAGGCCACCGTAGGCCGGCTCCTCGTTGCGCGCGCGGCTGACCAGCAGCTCCATCTGCGCCTTGGCCTTCACGTAGTCGATGCGGTCCAGGCTCTGGAAGCGCTCGCGCGTGTACAGCTCCGGCGACAGGATGTTCATCAGGCCCCAGCGCGCTTCATCCGGGTCACGCGACGCGCGGATGAGGCTGACCACCAGGTCGATGAGGTCCTGCGCGACGAGCAGGCCTTCCACGATGTGCATGCGCGCCAGCGCCTTGCGCAGCTCGTAGCGCGTGCGGCGCGTCACCACGTCGCGGCGGTGCGCGATGAAGCGGTCCAGCATCTCCTTCAGGGTGAGCGTGCGCGGCTGCCCACCGTCGATGGCCAGCATCACCGCGCCGAACGTCGTCTCCATCTGCGTCATGGAGAAGAGGTTGTTGAGCACCACCTGGGAGATGGCGTCGCGCTTGAGCTCGATGACGATGCGCATGCCCTGACGGTCGCTCTCGTCACGGATGTCGCTGACGCCCTCCAGCTTCTTCTCACGCACCAGCTCGGCGATCTTCTCGATGAGCCGGGCCTTGTTCACCTGGTAGGGGATCTCCGTGACGATGATGGCCTCACGGTCGCCCTTCTTGTTCGTCTCAATCTCCGTGCGCGCACGGGTGGTGATGGACCCGCGGCCCGTCTCGTAGGCGCGGCGGATGCCCTCGCGGCCGGTGATGATGGCGGCGGTGGGGAAGTCCGGGCCGACGATGAACTCCATCAGGTCCAGGACGGTGCAGTCCGGGTTGTCGATGAGGTGCAGCGTCCCGGTCACGACCTCGTTCATGTTGTGCGGCGGGATGTTGGTGGTCATGCCCACCGCGATGCCGCTGCTGCCGTTGACGAGGAGGTTGGGGAACTTGGCGGGCAGGACGAGCGGCTCTTCCAGCGAGTCGTCGTAGTTGGGGCCGAACTCGACGGTCTCCTTGTCGATGTCCCCCAGGAGGTCCTCCGCCAGCCGCTCCATGCGCACTTCCGTGTAACGCATGGCCGCCGGCGAGTCGCCGTCCACCGAGCCGAAGTTGCCCTGGCCGTCCACCAGCAGGTAGCGGAGGCTCCACTCCTGGGCCAGGCGCACCATGGCGTCGTAGACGGATGAGTCGCCGTGCGGGTGGTACTTACCGATGACGTCACCCACCACGCGCGCGCTCTTCTTGTAGGCGCGGTTGTGGAGGTTGCCCAGGTCGTTCATCGCGAAGAGGACGCGACGGTGGACGGGCTTCAGGCCGTCGCGCACGTCCGGCAGCGCGCGGCCGATGATGACGGACATCGAGTAGTCGAGATACGAGCGGCGCATCTCGTCTTCGATGTTGATGGGAATGAGCTCTCCAGCGCCGCTCGACGGAGGAGGCGCGGGGGGCGTTGCCGGCGTGTCGGTGGTGTCGTCAGCCATGGGCTCTGGAAGGTGCGGACGGGCCCCTCACGTGGGGGGCTCCGCCCGATGGGAGAGTGTTCGTAACCCCCGGATTTCCCTCAGTCAATAAGGGAAACAGGGGGGATTCGCCCCGGCTGCCCGCCCGCCCGGTTCCAGGGGTCGGAAAGGGCCTTTCCGGGGCACCCGGAGGGAACATCCGGGCGGTGCGTTTTCAGCCCCACCGGAGGCCGTTTCCGGGCCCGTTTTTCAGGCCTTGGGACGGAGGTTCGCGGCCAGCCGTTCGGCCTCCGCGCCCACACCGCCCTCGGGGTCCTTGGCCTTCGCGGTTTCGAACGCGGCGAGTGCCCCTTCGCGGTCGCCGCGGAGCCTCAGCGCCACGCCCACGTTGAGGTGCGCGGAGGCGTTGTCGCGGTCCATGGCGAGCGCCTCGCGGAACAGCGTGAGCGCCTGGTCCACGTCGCCGGACAGGAGCGCCTCGCGGCCCGCCTGGACGCGCTTGTCCGCGTCGTTGACCAGCTCCACCTCGAACACGCTCTTGCCCACCACGTTGGCCACGAGCACGCGCAGGATGCCGCCCCAGTAGAAGGACAGGCCCTCCGCGGCGACGACGGCGGCCAGGGGCAGGTCGGGCAGCAGCTGCTTGCCCCGGAACTTGAAGCGGACCTTGGTGTAGCGGCCCTTGTTGGTCCAGTGGACCAGTTCGCCGCGGAGCTTCTGGAAGCCGGCCTCCAGCTGGGCCGGGTCGATTTCGAAGGGCAGCACCCGGCCCTTCGGCTCGCCTGCGGGCAGGCTCTTGGGCGTGGACTCGCGGGGGTCGGCCACGGGGCCGGAGTCGAAGACGGGCTCGGCCTCCAGCACGGGGGGCTTCGGAGAGGAGGCGGAGGCGCGGCGGGGCTCCACCTTCTCCACCTTCGCCTTCACTGGCCGGGCCGGTGTCTTCGCGGGCGCGGCGGGGCGCGCGGGCTGCTTCTTGGCCTTCGCGGGGGACTTGCGGGATGCCGTCTTTGCCATGAGGCCACTCTAAGCGACCCACTCCCCCGCCGCTCGTGAAGTCGTGCGAAGACGGCGGCGCTAGACAGGGCCTGGACGGTGGCCCCAGACGCCCACCATGAGGCTGGGCACCAGCACGCCGCCGTTGGCGCGCAGCTCGGCGGTGAGGCGGGCGGCCAGCGTGTCGATGTCCACCTCCATGGCCAGCGCCACGCCCAACCGCTCCATGTGGGGCAAGAGCGTGCGCACGGTCTCCACCAGGGCGTGCGTGGTCTCCGCGTCCGGCGTCACGCCCAGCCGCCCGCCCACCACGCCGTCATCCACCACCAGCCCGGCCCGCCGCAGCGTGGACACCAGCTCCAGGCCCATGTGGACCTTGATGCCCACGCGTTCGCAGGTGGGCAGCATCCAGTTCCAGACACGGTTGAACAGCGGCAGCTTCGGGTGGGCCATGCCCATGGCCGCCAGCTCCAGTTCGTGCAGCGCCAGCACGCCGCCGGGGCGCAGGTGCTCCACCATGCGACGGACGAACGTCACCGGGTCCGGCTGGAACATCAGCACCAGCCGGCCGACGATGGCGTCGAAGGGGGCGCTGACGGGCAGGGACTCCATGCTGCTCTGCTGGAAGCGCACGTAGGGCAGGCCGCGAGACTCGGCGCGGCGCTGGGCGCAGGCGAGGACGCGGGCCTCGCGGTCCACGCCCACCACCTCGCCCGTGGGGCCCACCAGCTCCGCGGCGAGGAAGGACACGTCCCCCACGCCGCAGCCCACGTCCAGCACGCGCATCCCGGGCTTCAAGCCGGCCCCGCGCAGCACTCCCTCCGTCAGTGGCGAGTACACCTGGGCCTGGAGCATCAGCCGACGCAGCTCCCGGTCCTCGTTGCCCTGGACGTACTCCGCGGCGGAACTCGTTTCTTCGACACGCATGTGCGACTCCGGGGTTGGAGACGACGCGCACGGTCGCAAGCCCTGGCGCCGTTCGCTCCCTCCCGGCGGTCCCGGCGCAATGACAGACAGCCATCCGCGTCCGCGACCCGGGGGCAGGGCCACGTCCATCCGCGAACAGGCCCACGTCCCGGACATGTCTCTTGTGATTCCGGGACTTCCGGGTGAAGCGTCCGCGCGGTGCACGGCGTGTGGGTTGTCGCGCGGCGCGGCCGTGAAACAATCCGCGCGCCCTCCCACCGAAGGAACGCCTCTCCCATGTCCACGCTGACGCGCGTCCGGCCCGTGCTCCTCTCCGCCCTGCTCTTTGCCTCCCTCGCGCACGCCGCGCCCGCCGTGCCCGCCGCGGAAGGCGCGTGGCCTCGCGTGCGCAAGGAGCGCCTCCAGAAGCTGCTGCCCCAGGCCATGGCCCGCGCGGGCGTGGACGCGTGGGTGGTGCTCTGCCGTGAGAACGACAACGACCCGCTCGCGGCCCACGTGGGCGGGGAGAACGCGGGAGGCACCGCCGCGTTCCTGTTCCTGCGCGACGGCGACTCGCTGCGCTCCACCGCGCTCTCTCCCGAGGGCGAGGCCACCGCGCTCCGCGACATGGGCGTGGTGGACGAGGTGGTGGCCTTCGAGCGCGGCGCGGACGTGAACGCGCTCATCGCCGCGCGCCTCACCAAGGCGAAGCCGGCGAAGGTGGCCATCAATTCGTCGGAGCGGATGTCCATCGCGGACGGCCTGTCCGCCACGCAGCGCGCGAAGCTGGAGGCGGCGCTGTCCCCCGCGCTGCGCAAGAAGCTGGTGTCCTCCGAGGACCTGGTCTCCGAGTGGCTGTCCGTGAAGACGCCCGAGGAGGTGGACATCATGCGCAAGGCCGCGGACATCACCGCGAAGCTGGAGGAGGAGGCGTACCGCACCGTGGTGCCCGGCAAGACGCGGGACTCGGACGTGGCGCGCTTCCTCAAGAAGCGCATCGCGGAGCTGGGCGTGGGTGACGGGTGGCAGCCGGACCAGAACCCCAACGTGAACAGCGGGCCCACGCGCGGACACTCGAACGCCACCGACCGCGTCATCCAGCCGGGGGACTTCATCCAGACGGACTTCGGCATCCGCGTGGGCGGCACGTGGGTGACGGACATCCAGCGCTTCGCGTACGTGCTGGCGCCGGGGGAGAAGCAGCCTCCCGCGGAGGCGCTGGCGAAGTGGGAGAAGTCGAAGAAGGGCAGCCGCATCGCGCTCGCGGCGATGAAGCCCGGCGTGCGCGGCTACGACGTGGACAAGGCCCAGCGCGACTGGATGCGTGAAGCGGGCTCCGAGCCCGTGATGTGGGGCACCGGCCATCCCGTGGGCTACTGGGCCCATGACGCGGGCCCCGCCCTGTCCGGCGCGGCGTCCGGCAAGCCGCCCGCGGGCTCCGCGCTGCGCAAGCTCCAGCCCGGGCAGGTGTTCGCCTTCGACGGCTTCTACGCGTGGAAGGACGGCAGCAGCCCGGACGCGCTGCGCATCCTCTCCGTGGAGGAGATGGCCGTCGTCACGGAGACCGGCGCCGAATACCTCAACCCACCCCAGGAGCAGCTCATCCTCATCCCGTCCTCTGTCACGCCCGTGAAACAGTGAGGGCCTGAGGCCCGCCGAGCGCCCACACCCTCCGACGTGGGTGGCCCCGACCCCGGCAACTTGCACGGTGGGGGTGTGGCGCGCGGACGCGCGGGCTCGGATACACTCGTGCGCATCGCGCGCGCCGCTCAGGCGCTGGAGGAGCGCCATGCCAACCGTGCTGGTCATCGACGATGACCTCTTCGTGCTCGCGACCGTGGGAGACACCTTGCGGGACGCGGGCTACACGGTGCTCACGGTGCAGTCCCCCGCCGAGGCCTTCCACCTGGACCTCACGGGCATCGCCGCCATCCTGTGCGACTACAACATGCCGGACATGAACGGCTCCGACGTGCTCGTCGCCATACGCGAGCTGCAGGAGTGCCGCGCGCCGTTCATCTTCCTCACCGGCCACTCGGACCTGGATGACCTGCTGCCCGTGGCCATCCGCTACGGCGCGGAGCTGCTGCCCAAGCCGGTGGACCCCACGGAGCTGACGCGGCTGTTGCGCAAGCAGATCGCCGCCTGAGCCGTTCTGGCGTACGCGCGTCTGCCCGACGCCGTCTCCGACCACCACGCCGTGGTGGCCGAGCTGGCGGTTCAGCCGAGCACGGCGACGAGCTGACGGCACTGCGCGAGCAGCGTGCCGTCCTCCGCCCAGAGGAGCTGGGTCTCCTCTGTGTAGCCCTCCGCGGCCTGGCGCGAGCGCCCGGTGCGCAGATAGTGCGCGTCCGGCGCGATGCCCTTCACCGGGAACGGCTGGAAGAACTGCACGCTGAGGTCCACCGACGCCGCGGCGCGGAAGCCGTCCAGCCGTGACAGCACGGACGGCGGATACGCATCCATCAACCCCACGCACAGCGCCGGGTCCAACGCCGTGGGAACGCGAGGCCGCAACCACCCGCCCACCTCCGCCTCGGGACCGCCCGAGTACGGCGCCGAGCCCACGCAGTAGCGGTACTCGAAGAAGCGGCAGAAGTCCGGCATGGGCACGTCGTCAGGGACAGGCGTGAGCGCACCGGGCGCGGGCACCTTCGGCATGACGAAGTCCATGTACTCGGGGGCTCCACCGCGAGCGGCGCCGAAGGTCGCCGTGGCGACGGCCACCACGACGCCGCCGCTCTCCACTCGCGCGGTGGCGTGGGTGACGAACTTGCCGGCGCGCTCGATGCGCGTGTGCAGGTCCGCCACGCCCTCCACAGCGGGCGAGCAGAAGTGCACGGTGAACGAGCGCACCTGCCGCTGGGGGTCGTTCAGCTGGTGCTCCATCGCGCGCAGCACCTGCCCCGCCACCACGCCGCCGTACGCACCACGGCCCTGATACCAGGGCGCCTCGTAGCGCGAGCGGTAGTGCCCGGGTTCCAGCGGTTCAACGAGGGTGGCGACGAGGAAGGGCGCGGTCATGATGCACCGCATCCTAGTGTTCCCGGCGTGGATGTCCCGGGGAGATGCGGGCCCCCGGCGCTACTGGATGACGAGCTCGCGCAGGGTGGTGGTCTGCTTGAGGGGCACCCAGCTGAAGACGCCCTTGCTCAACCGGGGGTACAGGTTTCCGGGTTCCGCCAGGTAAAGGCTGCTGAAGTTCCCAGCGCCGGGACGCTTCTCCGTGGTGGAGACGAGCGTCTCCTGTCCCTTCCCATCGCTGTCGGAGAAGACGACCGTGATGGCCGCCAGCGCCGACGGAGGCTCCATGTCACCGTCATGGACCGTGACGCCCTCCCGCGGCTTGGGAACCAGCCAGCTCACGGGGAGCTCCACCTCGAACCGGTCGGGAGCGGTCCACCGGATGGAGGGAAGCGCCCTGTCCTTGCGGCCGGGAGGCTGGAACCACGTGGCGACGGGCTTGCCGTCGGCGGTGCGCGCCACGCCCAACTGCACCGCGCGCTTGGAGTCCGCGTTCGGCTCGCTCCACCACAGCTCCAGGTGATCCGCGCCAAGGATGGCCTTCGCGCTGGCATCCACCGCGGGCACCGGCTGGTCGTCCTGGAGCGTCGCGAGGAGCGTCACCGTGGTGCCCTTGCGCAGCCACTGCACCTTCAGGCCCGCGTCCGCGTCGCCGCTCCAGTTCTTCTTCCCCCAGCTCACCCAGACCGGCGCGGGCGGCGCCGGATTCTGCGTACCGGAGGCGAGCATCGAGGCGGACCGGTTCGGGACAGGGTCCTCGGTCTGCGATTCGGAGTATTCGTAGGACGAGAGCTCCGTCCGCTGGGAGACCAGGTCCATGCTCCACGCGTGGTACCGGTCACCGGTGTCGCCCCCCACCAGCAGGGGCCCCTTGTTGTCGAACAGCAGGGACACCGCCCCCACGTAGCCCGTCAGGCCATTGCCCGCGAGGCGGAGGGAGTTCGGCCGGCCCTTCGTCTTCGATGACGGCGCGCTGGGACAATTGACGTGATCAATCGGGCCCAGCCCTCCACCACTCATGGCGAAGCGCTCGCCGGTGGCCAGCCCCACCAGGATGACGGGCGTCGTGGTGCCGGGCCCTTCTGCATCCTTGAAGTCGTAACAGACGACATCGTCCTCCTTGCCGTCCCCATCCAGGTCAAGCTGGAAGCGTTCGCGGACGACGACCTTCTCCGCCTTCACGCGCGCATCGAACCAATCTCCGAAGGACTGTGGAGCCGAGGCGGCCGGAGTGGCCGTGACGAGGAGACCGAGCAGCGAAAACCAATGGGGCGTGTGCATGAAGGACCGTGGCTCAGCCCTGGTACGACTCGTCCTGTTCGATGCGGCTGAGCACCCAGTCGAACTCGCCGGACGTCACGCGCGCCTGGCAGTGCGTGCAGTGGCCCGCCATGTTGATGGACAGCGGGGCGCCGCACGACGGGCACTTCTTCTGCGTGGAGGGCTTGCCCTGCACGCCCCGGCCGCGGATGAGCGTCCAGTACTCGCTGTAGGCGCGCTCGCGGGAGCGGCTGCCCCCCACGACCTGTCCGTCCCGGTCCCGCACCGTGTAGTCCAGGCTGGACGCGAACACGCGCAGGGTGACGGCGTCGAAGTACTCATCCCGCGTCACCCGCGCGAGCACCAGGTTCGTGATGTGCGCGTTCTCCGTGATGTTGCGCAGGCCCGCCTCACGGTAGGCGTTGATCCAGTACAGCTGCGTCTGGAAGAGGTTGTCGCTGAGGAAGGGCCGCATGCCCTTCCACTCGCGCGCGGCCCACGCGGTCTGCATCTCGTGGAAGATGAACTCCAGGCGCTTGCGCAGCGCCAGCGGCGTCGCTTCCGGGTCGTCATGCAGCAGCGCGTTCAGCCGCTCCTGCGAGCGCGAGTCCTTGATGGTGGGCAGCTCCGTGCCCTGCTCCTCCGTGGTGCCGGTGAGCTGAGGGCCGCGCCGCTCGCGCTCCTGCGACGCCACGCGCGTCACCACCCAGTCGAACTCGCCGGTGTTCACCACCGTGTCGCAGTACGAGCACTTGTGGCCGTGCACGGACTCCAGCGGCGCGCCGCAGTTCGGGCACTTGAAGGCGCGCACGTCCTCGGGAGGCCGGGACTTCGCGGACGCGTCACGCTCCAGCAGCCACTCCTCCGCGACGTACCAGCTCTGCTCGGAGCCGGAGGAGACCTCCGTGTAGTTGGCCTCGAAGCGCAGGACGACGCGGACGCGCTGGCTGTTCGCGCTGATGCCCTCCACGGACTCGTACGTGACGGCGCCCACCACCACGGCCTTCACCGCGTCCGGTGTGCCCAGTTCGTGGAGCGAGTCGATGGCGCCGTCGGACAGCCAGCCGCCCAGCGTGTCCAGGCGGCCGCCGCCGCGCGCCTCGTGCACGCGGGCGAAGAGCGAATAGACGAAGTCCTCGAAGAGGACGATGGAGAACTCCGGGTCCAACGGCTGCACCGACCCGTCCGAACCCTTGGGCCCCACGCGGGCCAGACGCGCGAGCTTCGTGCGCAGCGAGCCCTGGCGTTGGGGCGGCGGAGGCGCATGGGGCGTGGTGGTGCTCCAGTCCCTCTGCCCCGCGCCCGACTTCATGTTCATGACGACGATGGCCACCACGCCCATGACGACGATGAGCAGGCAGAAGCCCCCGAACGCCCCGCCTCCACCCGAGGACGACGAGCTACTGGAGCTGTAGTGGGGGCCGGAGCTGTAAGAGGACCGGCTGCTGGAGCTGGACGAGCTGCGGCTGCTCGACGAACTGCGGCTGCTCGACGAGCTGCGGCTGGAGCCCCGATAGGAGCTACCACCGCCGGGGCGCGCCTCCGCGTCCGGGATGGAGGCGAGGCCCAGCCCGAGGAACAGCGCGACCGCGAGAAGGAGGAAGGAGTGGGAGCGCCTCACGCCACGGCTCCGGGCATGTCCGGCAGTTCGTTCACGTCATCCTCCAGGCGGGGCAGCACGCGCGAAAGCGGTGCCTGGATGCGGCGCAGGGCCTGGAGGAAGGGCTCGGGCGCGGTGGACGCGGCCAGCGCGGCGGACAGCTGCGTGAGCGCGTCCTGCCATTCCGCCCCCATGAGCGAGGTGTCCACGCCGTAGTCGGTGACGACCTCCACGCGGCGCTCGAAGAGGGAGACGAACACCAGGATGCCGGTGCGGCGCGACGTGTGCGAAACGCCCAGCTCCGTGAAGGCGGCCTTCGCGGCGGTGCGCACGGAGTCTTCCTGGAGCTTGCGCGGGGTGAGCGCGCGGCGCAGCGACGGCAGCAGGCGGCCGCCCATCACACCCGCGGCGTAGGCCAGGAGCACGACGGGCGGGAAGGCGAAGAGGTGGACCTCCTGCGGGATGAACAGGAGGACCAACAGCATGACGAAGGCGACGGCCGCGCCCAGCCGGGCATCGGTGTGGGCGTAGTCGCCGGAGGCGCGGCGCACGGACACCACGACCTCCGCGGCGGTCTGGGACTCAATGGCCGCGACGGCTTCAGCGGCCTGGGTGCGTGCGGCGTCTTCGAGGAAGGTCGTGGCCATCGTGGGCGGGCACTATAGCCAACCCACGCGACACGCTCCTATGAGGGCAGCTGCCAGTCGATGGTGTGCTGGCCGTGCTTCTTCAGCGCGGCGTTGGTGGTGCTGTACGGCTTGCTGCCGAAGAAACCCTTGCTCGCGGACAGCGGCGAGGGGTGCACGCCCTCCAGGACGACGTGGCGCTTCTCGTCGATGAGGGCCTTCTTCTTCTGCGCGGGCTTGCCCCAGAGCAGGAAGACGACGGGGTCCGCCTTGGCGCTGACAGCGCGGATGACCGCGTCGGTGAAGGGCTCCCAGCCGTGCTTCGCGTGGCTGTTGGGGGAGGCCTGGCGCACGGTGAGCACGGTGTTGAGCAGGAACACGCCCTGCTTCGCCCAAGGGATGAGCGACCCGTCGCGAGGCTTCGGCGCGCCCACGTCGCTCTGGAGCTCCTTGAACATGTTCACGAGCGAAGGCGGAGAAGGCACACCGGGCTGGACGGAGAAGGCGAGTCCATGGGCCTGACCCGGGCCGTGGTAGGGGTCCTGGCCCAGGAGCAGCACGCGCACGTCCGCGTAGGGCGTGAAGCGGAACGCGGAGAACACATCCTCCTCCGATGGGAACACGGTCTGTTCCTGGCGTTCCTTGCGCACGAACTGCTCCAGCTCCGTGAACGACGGAGCATGGATGGCGTCATGCAGCACTTTCTTCCAGTCCTCGGGCAACCCATCCGCCAGGCTCATTGCGTCCCTCCGTGGGCCGCACCCTAGACCAGCGCGCGCGTTCTGAGGGGGCCCGCTCAGGGATTGGGGCTCCCGGCGTCCAGCCATTGGGCTGGAAACGAGGGCTGCTGTTGGCCCCAGGAGGTGTCTCCCACGGGGATGGACGGGTGGTCCGAAGGGCCGGTGGGCACGCCCGCATCGGGGCCACCAGGGCCGAGCGGTCCCTCCGGCTCACCATCGTGGAGCCGCCGCAGGATGCGCCCGTCCGACAGTCGGACCGCGTACGTGACACCGCCGTCCAGCGACAGCCCGCCGGGCTCACAGGCACGCGGGTCCAGGTCCATGCGGATGAAGACGATGTCCCCTTCACGGAGGAGCCTGAAGCGATGGGCCTCCCTCCTGCTCCAACAGGACCGTCCCTCCGGCTGGCGGGGAAGGAAGTCATCAGCCGCCACGAGCATGGCCTGAAGCAGGCCGCCCTCCAGCGAGTACGGCTGCCCCGGCGCAGCGACGGTCAGCGCCTCTCGCGCGAACATCTCAGGGAAGACAATGGAGCGGTCCTCCGACGCCAGCGAGTCGGATGGATTCGCCTCGCGTCGCATGCACCCAGCGCACAGGACCGCGCCCACGAGCAGCAGCCGCTTCATGGTCTGGGCTCTAGCCGCACGAGGTCCGGGTCGAGCGCGGCGGAGGACGCGCAGCCCCCAAGCCAGCACACCAGGCAGCACCACCAGGGACCGCGCATGGGCTGGCACTCCTTCCTCGGGAACGGAGGGCGGATGGCCACCTCCGGGTGGCATCGTGCCGGAACGCCACACCGGAAAGCGAGCAGGCACTCAAGGCGGGAGCTTGGGGCCCGGGCCGGAGCGCGCTAGCCTTGCTCCCGCCATGACGATGTACACCGAGTCGCTCCGCGCCTTCCTCAAGCCCGTCCTCCTCTACCTGGATGACGAGTCGGTGTCGGAAATCATGATCAACGGCCCCACCGACGTGTGGATCGAACGCAAGGGCCGCTTGATCAAGACGGATGCCGCCTTCTCCGAAGAAGGTCTGATCGGCGCCGCGCGCAACATGGCCCAGTTCGTGGGCCGCCCCCTGACCGAGGAGCGCCCCCGCCTGGACGCGCGCCTGCCCGACGGCAGCCGCATCCACGTGGTGATTCCGCCCATCGCGCGCAACGGCACCACCATCTCCATCCGCAAGTTCTTCAAGGACAAGCTGAGCATCGACTCGCTGTTGAAGTTCAAGTCGCTGACCAAGCCCATGGCGCGCCTCATCGAGGCTGGCATCGCCACCAAGCTCAACATGCTGGTGGCCGGCGGCACGGGCTCCGGCAAGACGACGCTGCTCAACATCGTCTCGTCCCTCATCCCGGACGAGGAGCGCATCCTCACCATCGAGGACTCCGCCGAGCTCCAGCTCAACCAGTCCCACATCGTGGCCTTCGAATCCCGCCCCGCCGACAAGTTCGGCAAGGGCGCCGTGGACATGGGAGACCTGCTGCACTCCGCGCTGCGTCTGCGCCCCGACCGCATCGTGGTGGGCGAGGTGCGCGGCGGCGAGGCCTTCCACCTCATGCAGGCCATGAACACCGGCCACGGCGGCTCGCTGGCCACCACGCACGCGAACACGCCCACGGACACGCTGCGCCGCATTGAATCCCTGTGCCTCATGTCGTCCGTGGAGCTGCCCATGGTCGCCGTGCGCGCCCAGGTGGCCAGCGCCATCAACTTCGTCATCTGCTGCGAGCGCCTCCACGACGGCAGCCGCAAGACGATTGCCCTGTCGGAGGTGCTGCCCCTCAACGAGAAGGGCGAGTACCGCACCCAGGACATCTTCGTCTTCACGCCCGTCGCCAAGGACGAGCACGAGAACATCCTGGGCTACCACGCGCCCACCGGCATCATCCCCAACTTCATCCAGAAGGCGCGCGCGTACGGCTTCGACGACCTGGATGACGCCTTCTTCGACCCCGCCACCTACGGCGTGCCGCCCCCGCCCAGCTTCCAGGTGGGTGAGGCGTACACCCTGCGCTGGGCCCCCTCGCTGAAGCACCGCGAGCAGGGACTGCCGGACCCCGCGCACTTCAAGGAGGACTGGGCGAAGTTCGAGCAGGTGCTCCGCAACGCGGCCCCGGACGGCCCCGTCGCTGGCCCCAAGCCGGCGGCGACCCCGCCCAAGCCCGCCGCCGCGCCTCCGGCTCCGCCGCCCGCGAAGGCCGCTCCGGCGCCGCGCCCCGCCCTGCCGCCGCGCCCGCCGCCGCCGCAGGACGACGACAAGACGCCGCCGCCCACGCGCAACCCGTTCGCGGAGCAGGAGGACACCCGCTCCACGCCGCCCTCCGAGCCGCTGGTGCAGGTGTCCGAGGACCTGCTCGCGGAGGCCCCGCCCGCGCGCAACACGCCGCCGCCGCGCCGGCCGCCGCCCGCCCCCGTGCGTCCCGGCACACCACCGGCCAACACGCTGCGCGCGGGTGCCACGCCCACGCGCCGTCCGCCGGGACCTCCGCCGCCGCCCTCGGATAAGGACGAAGACGACGACCGGCCGAAGACGGAGCTGAACACGTCGGAGAAGACGCAGATCCGCCCGGCGCCGGATCGTTCGCGCCGGTAGCCGCCGACGGCGCGGGAGACCTTCCGGGTTTCCCGGGTCCGAGACGACGAAGTGCATCCACGCGGGGAGCCCGGCGCCGGACACCGGTGTCGCCCCCGGGTGGGTGGGGCCCTGTCCCACCACGCGGGTCCGCGAATCCTGACCTTGCGAGGAGGACGGGTCGGGGAGAAAGTGCTCCCGTGTTGATCCCCTTCATCGCCGCGCTCACCCTGGTGGTCGCCGCCCAGGCGCCCGCACCCGCCTCCTCCGCGAAACCCGTCACCGTGTTGCTGGCGCCCACGGACGTGACGAGGGGAACGCCGCGCTACCTCGTTGGAACCGCCCAGGAGCACGTGGCCGAGCAGCTCAAGGCCCGGGGCATGGAGGTGATCCGCGTGGAGGACGTGACGCGCACGCTTCCGAAGAAGAAGCGCACGGCGATGATGCGCTGCAACCGCACACAGCCGTCCTGCATCGCGTCGCTGGGCGTGGCGGCGAAGACGGACGTGGTGATGGTGACGGAGATTGGTCCGTACCTGAACGCGTACAAGGCGGGCGTGCGCGTGTACACGGCGCAGGACGGCGCGCCGCTCGTCGAGGAGTCGGTCCCTGGCGTGAGCGAGGACCAGGTGCTGGACGCGCTCAACAAGTCGCTGGACGTGGTGGTGCCGCGCACGCTGCGGGTGCTCCGTCCGGAGCCGGTGGCGCCGCCGGTGACGCCGCCCGTGGCGCAGCAGACGCCCAACGTGACGCCGGGCGTGAAGCAGCCGCTGCCAGGGCCGGACCTGACGCCGGGAGTGCAGCCGCCCACCGAGCTGGGACTGACGGACACGCCGACGGTGGAGACGCCGGGACGCCGCAAGTGGGCCTGGGTGCCGGCGGCGGGCGGCGTGGTGCTCGCGGGAGTGGGGACGGTGTTCTTCGTGCAGTCGCGGAGCAAGCTCAGCGACCTGAACAACAACGAGTATCCGAACCTGCAGGACGCGGAGAAGCTGCGCGACTCTGGCAAGCGGTCGCAGACGATTGGCGCGGTGGGGATTGGAGTAGGCGCGGCGGCCATCGCGGCGGGCGCGCTGATGTACTTCTTGCCGGTGAAGCAGACGAACGTTCAGCCGTCCGTGACGCTCACGCCGCAGGGCGGTGGTCTGAGCTTCGCAGGGACGTGGCAGTGAGCACGGGGAAAGCCATGCGGAACCTCTGGAAGGTCGGCGCGCTGGGCGCGGTGTTCGGTGCGGTGCTCAGCGTGGGCGGCTGCAGTGACTTCGACGCGGCCTTTGAAAACTGTGAGGGCGAGGGCCGCTGTGGGCCGCAGGCGAGCGGGGACGGTGGCACGGACGCGGGTGACGCGGGTGACGCCGGGGATGCGGGTGACGGCGGTGAGGTGGAGCCCCCCTGCGATCCTGTTGCTACAACAGACGAGCCCGATCCCGAGGGCAAGGACCTGAACTGCGACGGCGTGGATGGCATGGCGGAAGCTGGCTACTTCGTCGACCCGGTGCGCGGCAAGGACTCGCAAGACGGCACCAACGAAGCCCCGCTGCAGACCCTGCACAAGGCGTTGGAGTTGATCCAAGCCGCGGGTCCTGGCTCGACGCGCACGCACGTGTACCTGGGCGTTGGGACGTACAACGAGCCGGAGACCGTGGTGACCACGCCGGTGTCGCTGCATGGCGGCTACCGGTGGAACGGCGTGGACCGTTACTGGAGCCGGTTCAAGAGCACGATCCCCACGTTAGTGGACGGCGGCACGCTGGCGTTCACGGTGCGAGGTGTGACTGAAACAGGCGTGCTGCTGGATGGACTGGACGTCACCTCCGAGACCGCCACCGCGTTCAGCGAGCCGTCCATCGCGCTGCGGGTCATCGATAGCCAAGGCGTCATCCTCCGGAAGATGCTCGTCATCGCCGGAAATGGTGCCCCGGGCCGTGATGGTTCGAACGGAGCTGGCGGACTGGACGGTGGCCCAGGGGCCAAGGGAATGGACAGCAACAACAGCAGCGCCTTTGGCGGCAATGGCGGCACCGCCTCCTGTGACGCCACGCGTGTAGGCGGCCTCGGTGGAAAGGGGCTTCCAACCCTGGCTGGAGACATGGGGGCGGATGGAGGTCCCGATGCCGGAGGCGGACGCGGCGGAGATGGCGGCGCGCAAGCGGTTGTGAACGAAAGCAATTGCAGTCAATTCGACTGCAACTGCAACGGATTTGCAGGAGCCGCAGGCATCGCCGGCGCCACGGGTAGCGATGGTTTGCCGGGCAGTGGCGGCAAGGGCGATGGCACCGTGTCAGGAGAGATATGGGTGGCCAGCAACGTCCCTGGGCAGGATGGAAAGCCCGGTAAGCCGGGTACAGGCGGCGGTGGCGGCGGGGCGGGTGGCAGCTGCAATGCCGCTGCGAGCCCCATCGCAGGTGGTGCTGGCGGAGGAGGTGGCGGCGGTGCCGGATGCGGTGGCCAGGAAGGCAAAGGCGGAGCGAACGGTGGAGCCTCCATCGCCCTGTTGGTGAGCAATGCCCATGTGACTGTCGAGGCCACCACCACGTTGCAGACCGGGACTGGCGGCGCGGGTGGACGCGGAGGCCTGGGTGGACAGGCAGGTGTTGGCGGTGAACCCGGTCCTGGCGGCAAGACGGTGCCGCCCACCACAGGCGAAGCCAGCCCCAGCAATCCCGACCAACGCGATGTCCGGTCGACTGGTGGCGCGGGCGGCGTGGGTGGCGTCGGAGGCAGTGGCGGGAACGGTGGTGCTGGAGGCGGAGGCCGTGGAGGCCCTTCGGTGGTCAGCTGGTGCGCAAATGGAGGCGTCAGCCTCGAACTCCAGCCGACGCGGGTGGTGGGCAAGGGTGGGGCCGGCGGGATCAGCGATGGAGGGGAGGATGGGACTGAAGGTATCTCCCAACTCACCATGGGCTGCGTGACGCCCTGACCCACCGCATCGCCCGCTGTGTGACACCAGCGGGTGAGAAAACGCGACCCGGGGGCAAGTGCCTGTTTGCTTGCCCGGCGTGCCCCGGGCCCTGACTTCGCTTCCCGGGATTTCACCTGTTACGCTCCCCCGTGGTGGAGATGTCATCCGAGTTGATCTGCGAAACCTGCGGCCTCACCGTTCCGTCCGAGACGGCGGTGTGCCCTCGCGATGGCACCGTCGTGCTGTCGTCGTTCCATCCGACTCCACCGGAACCGAAGGTCATCGTGGAGCACCCCGGTACCGAAGCCGCCGCCATCACCGACCCCCTCATCGGCCTGAAGCTGGGCGAGTACGAGCTGCGCTCGCGCATTGGCGTGGGCGGCATGGGGCTCGTCTACGACGGCATCCAGCCCCTCATCGGCAAGCGCGTCGCCGTGAAGGTGCTGCGCCCCGAACTGGCGCACTCGTCCGAACAGGTGGCCCGCCTCCTCGCGGAGGCCCGCGCCGTCAACGCCATTCGCCACCGCGGCATCATCGACATCTTCGGCTTCGGCCAGCTCCCGGACGGCCGCCAGTACATCGTCATGGAGTACCTGGATGGCCAGCCGCTGGACGCCATCCTCGCGGAGAAGGGCCGCCTCCCCGTCCCAGAGGCCCTGTCCCTCCTGGATGAGGTGCTCGCAGGCCTGGGCGCCGCGCACGGCGCGGGCGTGGTGCACCGCGACCTGAAGCCCAGCAACATCTTCCTCGTGCGCCAGCCGGACGGCACGCGCTACGTGAAGCTCTTGGACTTCGGGCTCGCCAAGCGCGGCGAAGGGCCCACCGTCCGCACCGCGCAGACGCGCACCGACATGGTCGTCGGCACTCCGGAGTACATGGCGCCCGAGCAGGCCCGCGGCCAGTCCGTGGGTCCCATGACGGACCTGTACGCCATGGGCGTCGTCACCTTCGAGATCATCACCGGCCGGCTGCCCTTCATCGGCAGCTCCCCGGTGGACCTGCTCATGAAGCACGTGGAGGCGCGCCCGCCCCGGCCGTCGGAGTTCGTCCCCGACCTGCCGCCCGCCGTGGACGCCTTCATCCTGCAGATGCTCACCAAGGACCCGGAGACGCGCCCCAACTCCGCGGATGCCCTGCGTCAGCACCTGTCCAAGCTGCGCCGCACCCTGCGGGCCACGCGCACCAACCCCACCGCGCTCGCCCCCATCGAGCCCGCGCAGCCCAAGCCCGCCGCCGCGGTCGCCGTCAGCGACGCGGACGCGCGCCGCCCCACCACCCAGGTGCCGCCGCCGGTCCCGCCGGACGACCTGATGGTGCCGCAGGAAGAGACGTCCTCCCTGCGCCGCTTCGTCCCCATCGCCGTGGGCGCGGCCGTGCTGTTCGCCGCCGTGGGCGTGGTCATCGCCACGCGCGGGGGTGGCGAGGCGCCTCCGCCCGTCGTCGCCGTCGCCACTCCGCCGCCTCCCGCCCCGAAGGTGGAACCCACGCCTCCCGCGCCCGAGGTCGTCGCCGCGCCCGTGCAGGAGCCCGCTCCCACGCCTGTCGTCGAGGAGCCCCCTCCCGCGAAACCGGAGCCGCCCACCGTCAAGGCCGTGGCCGTGAAGACCGTCCGCGACGTCCCGGCGCCCAAGCGCACGGAGTCCTCGAGCGAGTCCGCCGTGAAGAATCTGATCCTCGACACCGTGAAGCAGGTCGAGAACAGCCCCTTGTACGCCGACAACAAGGTCCACAAGGGGCTCACCCGACAGGCCGCGCGCAACTACCTGGACCGGCAACTGAAGCGGCTGGAGAACGCGGACGACTCGGCGGGCCGCGCGGATATCCTCAGCGAGCTCCGCGGCTGGAAGCAGCAGTACCTCAAGTAGCCCACGCCATGACCGCGTCCCCAGGTCCTGCGTTGCTCGCGGTGGACCTGGGCCTGCGCTGCGGGCTCGCGCGCTTCGGCGCGGACGGGCGGCTTCAGGGGTACCGCTCGCGGAACTTCGGCACGCACGCGCGGCTCAAGCGCGCGGTGCCCGCCGTGCTCCAGGACGCGTCCCCGCTCGCGTGGCTCGTGCTGGAGGGCGGTGGCCCCATCGCGGACGTCTGGGAGCGCGAGGCCCTGCGCCGCGCCCTGCCCGTGCTTCGCGTGGCCGCGGAGGACTGGCGCCACCGGCTGCTCTACGCGCGGGAGCAGCGCAGCGGCTCGCTGGCCAAGGACGCCGCGGACACGCTCGCGCGGCGGGTCATCGACTGGTCCCACGCGCCCCGCCCCACCTCGCTGCGCCACGACGCCGCGGAGGCCATCCTGCTGGGCCTCTGGGGCGCGCTGGAGGTGGGCTGGCTTGCGCAGGTGCCCGCGGAGGTCCGGCGCTGACCGCCCGCTACTTCACCGACAGGCACGCCACCGGCTGCGCGATGGCGTTGCGCGCGCGCTCCTCGCTCACCAGCGCGTAGCCCGCCAGGTCCTGCAACAACATGTCGCGGTTCTGCCGGATGAGGCTCGCGTTCTTGCAGGCCTTGATGTCGCCGTAATAGCCGTACGGCGGCAGCGCCAACTGCAGCTCCGCCAGTTCCGCCAGCTGGAGCTCGCCCAGTTCGCGGTGGAAGAGCTTGCGGGCCGCGTCCTCCACGCCGACGACGCCGCGCTCGAGGCGGATGGTGGACAGGACGTACGCGACGAGCTGGTCCTTCTGGAAGAACGCGTGCAGCCGGTGCGCGGCCACGGACAGCTGCAGGTCCCCCTCGATGCCCATCTCCCGCGCGATGCGCATGGCCAGGCGCCGCTCGCAGGCTCCGTCCCCCGGGGGGGCCGTGCCCAGCGTCACGCCGGCGAACAGGCGCCACGCCCACGCGCGCCCATCCTCGCGCGGCGTCTGGAAGTAGGTGGGGCACTCGATCTGGCGGATATAGAGCGCCACCAGGTCCTTGGGCATCCGCGAGAAGTCCGGCCGCGTGAACGTCACCGCCGAACGATCCCGGATGCCCTGGTCCATCCGGCCGGCCAGCACGCTCATCCGGTCGCCCTCGATGCGATGGCGCAGCTGGCTCTCGACGTCGAACTCGCTCTCCAACCGCGGCAGCTTGCTGGCCGTGTAGAGGTACGTGATCGGAATCACCACGCCGGCCAGGCCGACGAGGAACATGAACAGCCAGAACACGGTCTTCACGGGCCCGACTCTAGCAGGGCAGGCACGCGCCAGGAGGACGGGTTAGAAAGTCCCCATGAGCGACTGGCACACCGCCACCGTCACCGCCCGCACCCCCGCGGCGGATGGCCTCACGGATTGGGTGCTCGACATCGGCGGGACGCCTCTCGTGGGCTCGCACGCCCACCCGGGACAGTACGTGCAGCTGCGCCTTCCCGGTGGGCAGCCAGGGATGTTCGCCATCGCCTCGCCGCCCGCTCCCAACGGCACGCGGTGGGAGTTCCTCCTCAAGGACGAAGGCACGCTGCCGTCCGCGCTCCTGCACCTGCCGCTGGGCGCGCACGTGGAGGTGACGCGTCCGGCGGGCCCCGGCTTCCCCATGGAGAAGGCGCGGGGCCGCGACCTGCTGCTGTTCGCCAGCGGCTCCGGCATCTCCGCCATCCGCCCCGTCATCGCCGCCGTGCGCCAGGAGCGCGGCGCGTTTGGCCGGGTGACGCTGTACTTCGGCGCGCGCACGGCGGGCGGCTTCGCGTACCAGCACGAACTGCAGCAGTGGCTGGAGGACGGCGTGCGCGTGCTGTGCACCGTGAGCCGCCCCGGCGCCAGCGGCTGGCAGGGCCTCACCGGCTACGTGCAGGCCCACCTGGGCGAGGAGCCGCTGGAGCACGCCATCGCGTTCGTGTGCGGCCCCTCGGACATGGTGCAGGACGTGATGGCCCAGCTGGCCCAGCGCGGCGTTCCGCGCAGCGCCGTGTTCCTCAACTACTGAGCCGCTCGCGTCTCGACCGCGGGGGACGCGTAGCGCACGCCCACCACCACCGCCGCCGGGTCGCTCTCCTGGCTGCCGGTGGCCTTCTGCGGCGTCCACGCGGCCACGCCCAGTTGATGCCCCTCTGGTGAGAAGCGCACGCGCCGCACGGACCAGCCGAACTCCAGCTCACCCGCCGCTTCCGGCGCGCCCTCGGCGAAGAGATACACGCGCCGGTCCCATCCGCCCGACGCCAGCGAGCGCCCATCCGGCGCGATGGCCGCGGTGGACACCACGCCGTGGTGCAGCTCCCACTTGCGCAGCACCTGCCCGGAGGCCGCGTCCACCAGCGCGCCCGCGTTCCACGGACCCTGGGGCTCCTGGATGCCCTTGCGCTCGCGCTCGTACACCGTGCGGTTGCGCTCCGCCTTCTCCTGGCTGAAGGCCACGCCCAGCCGCTTTCCCCGCGCGTCCACGGTGACGTCGTTGACGTGCGCCGGGAAGGTGAAGTCCAGCCGAGGCGAGAGCACCCGTGCCATCGCCGTGCTCGCCCCTTCCGGAGCGCCGCCCTTGAGCGTGAGCACCGCCTCCGCCGTCGTCTCGTCGAAGACCGTGTCCACGCGCTCGGCGAAGGGCGCGCCCAGCACGCCCTGGCTGCCCTGCGGCACGCACGCGTCACACACCGCCACGTCCACGCCCGGCAGCGTCAGCTGCTTGAAGCGCAGCGTGCTTCCACGCGACAGCCGCGCCACGGTGTTGCCCAGCGCGCCCGGCACGGTGACGGTGTCCTTCAGGAACGCCACGTCGATACCGGACGCCGTGGCCGCCGCCGTGGTGAGCACCACCACCGGCGTGCGCGAATCCAGCGCCAGCACCACCGGCGGCCCGCTGTCCACGCGGCCCTGCACCGCCGCGAAGCCGCCGCGCCGCTCGAAGTGCGTGCGCGCCACGTCCGGCTTCAGCACCTGCTCCGGCGTGTCCGACGCGCGCACGTGCCCGTCCCAGCCGCCCGAGTACAGCGTCCCGTCCGCCGCGAACGCCAGCGCGCTCACCGGCCCCACGTGCAGCCGCGCCTCCGCGCCGAACGACAGCTCCGGCACGGACAGCAGGGACACCAGGCCCTGCGCGCTGCCCACCGCCAGCCACTTTCCATCCGGATGGAAGGCCACCGACACCAGCGGCTCCTCCGTGGCGAGCGCCACCACCTGCGAGCCCGTCGCCGCGTCGAAGAGCTGCACCGCGCCGCTGCGGCTCACCGTGGCCACGCGCGAGCCATCCGGCGAGAACGTCACGCCCTCCAGGTCGTACTGCTGGACGTTGACCGAGGGATCCGCGCGCATCACCGGCGCGCGGGCGTCACCGGGCTTCGCCGCGGCGGGCGACAGGTCCCAGATGGAGACGTGGTACGCATTGTCCCCCAGGCGCGTGTACGCCACGCGCTGGCCGCGTGGCGCGAAGTCCAGCGCCCAGATGAAGTCCTTGCGGTTGAGGACGGTGGGCTCCCCGTCGAAGCCCTCCACCGCGCCGGAGAGGAAGCCTCCGGACGTGGACTCCAACCGGCCCAGCGTGTCCGGCGTCAGGCCCGCAGCCGTGTGCGCGCAGCCCGTGAGCGTCAGCACGCCCGCGAGGACGAAGCCCCCGGTGCGCTGTCTCATGAACCCGACCCGCGGACGGCGGCCTTCTCCTTGTCCACGTTGATCTCGTTCACGCCCTTGTTGTCCACGGACAGCAGGAACAGCTGCTTGTCCGCTTCACGCTTGTCGTTGAACGAGGTGCGGCCGGTGGCGCCGTCGAAGTCCTTCAGCCCCGCCAGGGCTTCACGCATCGCCGCGCGCGTGTTGGGCCGCTGCTTGTCCAGCACCTGCCGCACCATGCGCGCCGAGTCGTAGCCGATGGCCTCCAGCAGGCCCGGGTCGCGGCCCGTCTCGCGGTACGCGTCGCGGTAGCTCTTCACGAACTTCTGCGTGGCCGGCCGCTGCGAGTCCACGAAGAAGCCGTCCACGTACACCGAGCAGGTGACGAACTTGCCGCCGCGCTCCAGCAGCTCCGGCAGGCCCGAGCGGCCCTTGGGGCTGGACCACTGGTTGGTGCCGAAGAGCGTGACGGTCTTCAAGTCCTTCTTGCCCGTCGTCTTGCGGATGCGCTCCAGGTCGCGCGGGTCGCACGCGTTGGTGACGATGTCCTCCACCGCGAGCGCGGGCGTCACCAGGCTCACCCGGCGCCAGTCGTCCGGGATGAAGAGGCCCTCGAAGTCGATGATGGGCTCCACGCCGCTGCGTGCCTTCTCCATGGCCTTGCGGCGGCGGTACGCGTCCGTGATCTTCTCCCCCTGCACGTCGCGCACGGCCTCCGCCCAGTCGCCGCGGTCCTCCAGGTAGTAGCGGCCCACCAGGCGCTTCGCTTCACCGGTGAACGTGGTCTGGTCGTAGGAGTACGACTCCGCGCCGCGCATCACGCCGCCGCGAGACACCACGTCGTCCCAGAACTCGTTGGCCAGCTCCACGCCGTAGGGGATGTTCGGGTAGAGCACCGCGAAGCGCTTGTAGCCCTTCACGTTCATCGCGTAGTCCGCGATGGCGCGCGCCTGCGCGGAGTTCGTCAGCATGTTGCGGAAGACGTACGGGCCAATGTCCGTGATGCCTTCCTGACGGCTGAGCGTCAGCAGCGGCACCTGGAGTTCCTCCGCCAGCAGCGCCGCGCGCTTGGTGTCATCCACCAGCAGCGGGCCCAGGGCCGCGATGGCGCCGTCGTCGAACGCGAGCTGCTCCATCGCCGTGCCCGTCTTGTTGACGTCGCCCTGCGTGTCCTTCACCACCAGCTCGATGTCGCTGCCCTGCAGGCCCAGCTTCACGCCGCGCAGCACCGCCTCGCCAATGGGCTGGTAGCGGCCCGACATGGGCAGCAGCACCGCCACGGTGCGCGGACGCACCTCCACGCGGCGGGTGGCGCGCGCGAGCAGCTCCTTGGCCTGCGGCGCGAAGGTGCTGTTGGGCGCATCTCGCAGGAACGTCTGGAGCGTCTCCTCCAGGCGGGACCAGTCGCGCAGGTGGTAGTAGATGCGCGCCAGCTTGAACTGGAGCACCGGCCACGCGGGGTTGGACGGGGACAGCCCCTCCTGCACGCGGGCGATGTCGAGGAAGCTGGCGCGGCCCTCCACCAGCTGCTCCACCTTCTTCACCGCGGCGGCCTTCTCCTCCGCCGTCCGGGCGTCGCCCGCCTCTTTGACAGCGGAGGACAGCGCCTGCGTGTACAGGCCCGCGCCTTCCGCCGCGCGCGCGGCCTCCCTCAGCAGCTGCTCCTTCTCCGCGCCCTCCGCGCGCTCCGCCAGGCTGGTGAGCGTCTGGTACGCGTCGCGGTAGGCGCCCACCTCCATGGCGGAGACGGCCAGCTTGTGCTTGGCGTCATCGGCCTGGGCGTGGAGGGGGTTCTCGAAGAGCAGCTCGTTGAAGCTCTTGCGCGCGTTCGCGTAGTCCTTCGCCTCGAAGTAGAGGACGCCCGCGTTGTAGAGCGCGTCCTGTCCGGCGGTGGTGGCGGGGTACGCCTTGCGCACGGACAGGTAGGCCTCCGCGGCCTGCTTCTTGTCCGGGTTCGACTGCGCCTGGGTGCGGGCCTGCGCGAGCGCGGCGTTCGCGGTGGCGTCCTGCTTCACCTCCACGCGCGGGCGATTGGGCTGGGTGGAGTCTCCCCCGGAGGTTTCGTCCCGGCTGTCGGTGCGGGAAGGCGTCTTGGGGCAGGCGGTCAACGTCAGGGCCAGCGCGGCGACAAGCGCGCGGCGCGATGCGGAGAGGACTTCCATGGCGAGGTGCATAGCAGCGCGGGTGCGGCTCCGTCGACACTTGAGCGGGGGGAAGATTCCCCTGAAACGTCCGCTTCAATGCACCGCGCATGCCCGCGTGCGTCACCGAGGGGAAACTCCGGCCCCGTGGCCATGGGACCACAGCCTCGCGCGGCCCGGGACGCACGCCTGGCGGGCGACCGAAGACACATCGCGGCCCAGGTCGCGGACGCTCTAACATCGTGGCCGTGGAACCCCCCTCTTCCCGGTCCCCGCGATGGAGCAGCCTCGTCATGGTGGCCATGGTGCTTGCCTCCACGGCTTGCGGATCGGTCACCCCCTCATTGGTGGGCCCTGGTCGGAAATGGGTGGGGCCCCTGGTAGCCGTTCCCGGAGGGGGCCATTTCCGCACGGTCATCCACTATGGCCCATGGCAATGCAGACCCACGTTCATGCGCTCCTGCGAGAGCAAGTGCTCGGCGACGGGCAACATGCTCATGGGGTGCATCTGGCTGGCGGACATCAAGATGGACTTCGAAGGGCCGGTCGTCCACGCGGGCAGCCGGTACGGCGTGACGCACTGCTGCTGCAACTACACACCCGTTGCGCCGGCCTCGACACGAGCGAGCCGCAGTCGCTGGAACAACATCCGCGACACCTTTCGTCGTGAGTGGGCAAAGCGCATGGGCGCTTGGCCGAGCGACGCGGGCGGCACACCCTGGCAAGGGCACCACGTCTTCGACCTGGGCCATGGTGGTGACCCTGTTGACTGGGACAACGTGATTCCGCTGCCCCAGGACCTCCACCAGTACGTCACGGACTCCTATGGCCAGTGCTATGCCGGAGCGCCGCCATGGAACGGCGTGGGAGTCGACTATCCCTATGGCGAATAAGCCGGACCCGATGAGCGCGATGCTGCTGGAGATTTCCCAGCGGCATTTTCCGAATCCGCCCGCCGCGGCCGGGCAGATCGAAGCCTTTGAGCAGCGAGTGGGCTGGAAGTTGGATCCGGACCTGCGTGCGTTCTACCTGCACTGCGATGGAGCAGATCTCTTCGACCGGATTGATCCCCCGTTTCGCTTCCATCCGCTCGCGCAAATCGTCCGCGCGCGTGTCGCGATCCGCGGGAAGGACACCGACGACAGAGGGCCCGCTGACTGGTGGTCCATCTGCGCGGTCAAGGACGGTAACTGCATCATCCTGGATGTCGGGTCGCCAAGAGATGGCCGATATCCACTTCGCGATGGCTATCGCGAAATGTTTCCCGACCCAGAATACTGCATACAGATCGCCCCATCCTTCTCAGTCTTTCTAAAGGAAGCTCTCCCAAGCCAAGGAGCATGGTTCTGGCTAAACGCCCCTTAAGTCGCCGTTCAAACACGCAATCTCAAAGCTCAGCTTCCAACCCAGCATCGCCAAGAGAAAAGCCGCCTCCAATGCCGCCTATTCTTTCTCCAACTGACGGCCTGACACGCCTACAGCAACTCGACGAGCGCGCCGAGCGCTTGGCATCAACAGAGGTAGAATCCGCACAACTAGCAGCATTCAATGCCACACTCAAAGCAACCCTCACTGACACCTTCGGCAACAATTCCGAATGGATTGCCCGCGTCATTTCCGCAGGCGTTGTACATCGCTTTGTTGCCACGGACGCATACCAGCGGATGCTAGACCGGAGAACTGAGCTACGTGGCAAACGGCTCATGTTGGAGGAGGCGATGCAGTACCTCCGAACATCACCTGGGCGCACCACTGCCGACCAAACAGAAAATACGTCGTTGGAGAAGTTGGAAATAATTCTCCAACGATTTCATCGAGTCGCCTTACGACTACGCAATCGTCATGACGAACGGCCGACGCTTGCCATTACCGACGAATACGATGTTCAAGATCTCCTGCACGCGCTGTTGCTCGTATCTTTCAGCGATGTTCGTGATGAGGAGCCAGGCCCAAGCCACGCTGGAGGGCGGCCGCGTTTTGATTTCCTCCTCAAAGAGGAGCAGATCGTCATTGAAGTCAAAAAGACCCGACCAAGCCTTACCCACAGGGACCTAAACGACGAACTCATTGCGGACATCGCCCGCTATCAAGCGCACCCTGACTGCAAGACCCTGGTGTGCTTCGTTTACGATCCCGACCACCGGATTCCCAACGTCGCAGGCTTCATCCGGGACTTGGAGCGAACCGCCTCAAAGATGCCTGTTCGAGTCGTTGTCGTCCCAGTTGGATGACTCACCGCCAGAGGTAGCTCTTTCCTTCCGGCTTAGAAGGAAAGAGCCCCCAGGTAGATCAGCCGAAGAGTTCCTTCACCTTGTCGAAGAAGGACTTCGACTGGGGATGGGTCTCCTCGCCGGACACCTCCGCGAAGCGCTCCAGCAGCTCGCGCTGCTTGGAGGACAGCTCCGTGGGCGTTTCGATGATGACGCGCACGTGCTGATCTCCCCGCTGCTGGCTGTGCAGGTGCGGGATGCCCTTGCCCTTCAGGCGGAACACCTTCCCGGACTGGGTCCCCTGCGGAATGGTCATCTTCACCTTGCCGTCCAGCGTGGGCACGTCGATCTTCGCTCCCAGCGCAGCCTGCGTGAAGGACACCGGGACCTCGCAGAAGACCTCGTACTCCTCGCGCTGGAACAGCGGGTGCTCCCGCACGATGACCGTCACGTACAGGTCGCCCGGGGGCGCGCCCCGGTCTCCCGGCTCACCCATGCCGGACAACCGCACGCGCGTGCCGTTGTCCACGCCGCCCGGGATGGCGACCTCGATGACCTCTTCCGACGGCGTCTTCCCGGAGCCCCGGCACTTGGCGCACGGATCCGGAATGGTGGCGCCGGAACCGCCGCAGTCACCGCACGGACGCGACACCGCGAAGAAGCCCTGCGAGTAGCGCAGCTCCCCGCTGCCGCCGCACGCCGCGCACTGCCGGGGCGCCGCGCCGCTCTTGCTGCCGGAGCCGGAGCAGGTCTCGCACTTCTTCGGACGCGGGATGGTCACCTTCGGGCGGCAGCCGAACGCCGCCTCCTCGAAGCTGATCTCCAGGTTGTAGCGCAGGTCCGCGCCCCGGCTCTGACGCTGCCGGCCACGCCCGCCACCACCCCCGAAGATGTCGCCGAAAATCTCTCCGAAGATGTCGTTGATGTTGACGCCCTGGAAGCCGCCGCCCGCGTCCCCGAAGGGATTGCCCGCGTGTCCGAAACGGTCGTACTTCGTGCGCCGGTCTGGATCGCTCAGGACCTCGTAGGCCTCCGAGGCTTCCTTGAACTTCTCCTCGGCCTCGTGGTTCCCGGGGTTGCGGTCCGGGTGGTACTGCAACGCGACCTTCCGGAACGCGCTTTTCAGGTCCTGCGCCGTAACGCTCTTCTGGACGCCGAGGACCTCGTAGTAGTCGCGCTTCTGCCCTGCGGCCCCTGCCATTGAATCGAACCCCTGGAATTTGCTGGCGTTTTCAAGCTGCGTAGAGAATCGGAGTCACTATAACGCAGCGAAACACGCCAGCAATCCAGGCCGGAGTCCAACCCTGTGGGAAGCAGGGGTTTGCGCGCTACACGGTCCAGACGCGGTTGACCGTCAGCTCCATGCGGGCGAGCCGGCGCTTGAGGGCCGGGTCCACGGGGCCGTTCACGGACCACTTGGGGACCACGAAGTGCAGCTCCGCGTTGTAGAGCTTCGCGGCGCTCGCCAGCAGGCTCCAGCGGTTCTCCGCGGTCGGATCATCCACCATGCCTGGGGTGACGATCTCCAGGATGATGGGCGTGCGGGCGGAGTCGGACTGGCGACAGGTGAAGTCCGGCCGGTGGTCCTCGATGGTTCCGGAGAGCACGGGCGGCGGCATGAAGCCAGGGAGCCGGGCCTTGATGTCCGAGTAACCAATGGTCCGGAAGTACTCGGCCATCAGCCAGAGCAGACGGCGGCGCTCTTCGTCATCCACGACCGACTCGCAGCCGGGATTGAACAGGACTTCTTTCTCAGTGTTGGTTTCCATGGCGCATCTCAAGCTGTCCGCGTGTGTGGGATGCGGCAACGCAGGCGGGCGCGAGCGCTCCCTGGCCGGCCGTGGAGCGGGCGGCCATGCACGCGCGCTTCCCATGTCCCTTTCGCTTGGACGGCACCGTCGCCTCGGTGACAGAGTGCGCCCCCTCCCGTGGCCCCCCGTCCCTCCGCGCACGTCTATCGCCGGCTCCTGGGCTACCTGAGCCCGTACCGCCGGTTGCTTCTCGCGGGCACGCTGGCCTCGCTCACCGCCGCGGCCGCCACCGCCGCGTACGCGTGGATCGTCGGGCCCCTGCTGCGCGCCGTCCTCACCGGCGCCCCCGTCACCGTCGCGGGGATGACCCTGGCGCCGGAGGCCCTGCTGTCCCGGCTACCCCTGCTGGTCGTCGCGGTGGCGCTGGTGAAGGCCACCGCCCAGTTCCTCCAGGGGGGCCTGATGCAGCGGTTGGGCCAGCGGGTGATGGCCGACCTGAGGGGCTTCCTCTATGGCCGACTGCTCGCCCAGCCGCCGGCGTTCTTCGAACAGCGCCACTCTGGAGAACTTGTCTCCCGGTTCACCTCGGATGTGCCCCTGGTGGAGTTCTCCGTCACCCAGGCGCTGTCATCGTACGTGAGGGATGGGCTCCAGATTTGCGCACTGCTGGCGACCTGCTTCCTCATCGACGCGAAACTCTTTCTCTTCACGTTCGTCGTCGTGCCCGTGACGGTGGTGCCGGTGAGCCGCTTCGCGCGGTCGCTCAAGAAGGTGGCCACCCGCTCGCAGGCCAACCTGGGCGCGCTCAGCGCCATCACCGCCGAGCAGCTGCAGAACCTCCCCGTGGTGCAGGCCTACGGCACGGTGCCCCGCGCGCTGGAGTCCTTCGACGCGGAGGCGGAGGCGTACCTCACGGAGATGCGCCGCTCGCTCTTCATCCGCGGCGCCTTCAGTCCCACGGTGGAGCTGCTGGGCATCGTGGGCGTGGCGGTGGCGGTGGCGTGGGGCGCTCGCGCGGTGTCCATGGATCCAACGCTGGCCGGGCGCCTCTTGTCCTTCATGGCGGCGGCGCTGCTGCTCTACCAGCCGGTGAAGTCACTGAGCGGCACGCTGTCCCAGGTGCTCACGGGGCTGGCGGCGGCGGAGCGCCTGTTCTCGCTCGCGGACTCGCCGGTGCCGCCAGACGTGGGCGCGGAGGCCCCTCCCCTGTCGCGCGCCCTGGAGCTGTCCGGCGTGCGCGCCACCTACTCGGACGGACGCGAGGCCCTGAAGGGCGTGGACCTGACGATTCCCGCGGGCGCGCGCGTGGCGCTGGTGGGCCCGTCCGGCGCGGGCAAGACGACGTTGTTCTCCGTGCTGCTGGGCTTCCTGCCGCCGAGCGGCGGTGAAGTGAAGTGGGACGGCGTGCCGCTGTCCTCGCTCAAGGCGTCCAGCGTGCGCGCGCAGCTGGCGTGGGTGCCGCAGGAGCCGGTGCTCTTCTCCGGCACCGTGCGCCACAACCTGCGCCTGGGCCAGCCGGACGCGACGGACGACGCGCTGTGGGAAGCGCTGCGGCTGGCGCACGCGGAGGACTTCGTGCGGGCGCTGCCCGGCGGCCTGGATGAGCCCGTGGGCGAGCGGGGCAGCCGCCTGTCCGGCGGACAACGGCAGCGGTTGGCCCTGGCGCGCGCCTTCCTGCGCCGCCCGTCACTGCTGCTCCTGGATGAGCCCACGAGCGCCCTGGACGCCACCAGCGAGGCGGCGGTGGGCGCGGGGCTCCAGGCGCTGATGAAGGGCCGCACGGTGCTGATCATCGCGCACCGGCTCAGCACCGTGCGCGACGCGGACCTCATCGCCGTGGTGGAGGGCGGACAGGTGGTGGAGGCCGGCACGCACGAGCAGCTGCTCGCGATGCGGGGCCGCTATGCGCGCCTGTTGGGCGAAGGCGCCGTCGCCGCCTGAACGCCGCCCCGCGGGGCCATGGCCTTCGCTTCCGAAGGGGTGTTCATGGGTCCCGTGCCCATTCGCTCCACGCCATCGCTGACCTTGCGCGACCGGGCACGCCCTGCGAGCCTTCCGCCCTGGCCCATGCCCCAGACGCCGCCCCGCGAACGAGAGCCGCTGTCGCTCAACGCGCTCCTGCTGGTGCCCGCCCTGCTGCTGGCCGCGGGCGCGTGCGTCGCGGTGGCCGCCCGGCACTTCGCGCTGGCCGCCGCGTTCACCGGCACGCTGGTGCTCGTCCCGCTCGTCTTCCGGCTGTGGACGCGGCCCTGGTACCGGGGGCTCGTGCTGCGCGGCCTGGGCCTGTTCATCGCGGGCATGCACCTGCCCATGCTCACCGGCGGCGTGCTCGCCTACGGGCGCATCGGCTGCGAAGGCGCGGACTGCGGCCAGACACTTCTCTGGAGCATCGTGCTGGCTCCCGTGGCCGGCGCCGCCTGCTCTGTCGTGTACTGGCTCGTGGGCCGTCCCCCCGTCTGAATTACAAGGAATCACAGGCCCCCTATTCTCACTGGAAATGCTTGTTCCAGTCAGACCTCACGTAGCGCCCGGGCCGTTCATCGTGGCGTTGGCCGTCCCCACCACGGTGTGCGTGCTGGGGAGCACGCTGCCGTTGCTCCTGGGCAGTCCCGCCGGCCTGGTGAGCGTGGTGAGCTCCGCGGGGCCCTTCGCGGCGCTGCTGGTGCTGACGCTGGTGGTGGAGGTGCCCCTGCTCATGCTGGCGACGGGCTCCACGCTGATGGGCCGCACGGTGCCGCTGGCGGTGATGGTGGGCATGGCGACGGTGCCGTGGACGCTGGGGCTGCTGGGCACGGAGGTGGCGCTGGAGCGGATGCAGGTGGCGCTGCCGATGGTGTCCGCCACGGACGCGGGCATCGCGTTGACGGCGGGCCTGGGCAAGGCGATGGCGCCCCGGCTGCTGGGCGCATGGACGAGCGCGGTGCTGCTGGGCGCGCTGTCGGTGGCGCTGGGCATGGCGCGCTACAACACGGCGCGCGTGGTCCACGACAACACGCGCCGCAGCCTGCTGCTGGGCAGCCTGGTGTCCGCGGCGCTGGCGGGCATGGCGGTGGTGGGCACGCTGGAGGCGCACCATCTCTTCACGCTGCTGTCCCGGCTGTCTCGGGCCCCCGGCGCGCTCCGCCCGGACCTGATGGCGGAGGGCATGGCGCAGGCGGCGCGGCTGCGCACGGTGCGCTGGAGCTGCTTCTCCTGTCTGCTGGTGCTGGGCTTCGCCTGGCTGATGACGTACCGCGCGGCGGAGGCCCGGCGGACTCGAGCGCTGGAGTGGGTGGGCGGCCTGGTGCTCACCGCCGCGGTGGCCGTCCTGCTGGTGCTGGACGCGCACCCGCTGCACACCACGCTGGGCCCGGAGCGCGTCACCACCGGCCGCAGGACGTCCGGCCCCGTTCCCACCGACGCGGACGTGACACACCTGATGGGCGAGCGCTCGCCCGTGCGGCTCAGCTTCCCTTCGACAGCACGAACAGCATGATGAGCCCCACCACGACGAAGAAGCCGAAGACGGCCACCATCACCAGCCCCTCCGACTTGCGCACCACCGGGGGCAGGACCTCGTTGGGCAGCGGCTGACCGTGCCGCAGCACCACGGGCTCCGGCTCCGGGGCCACCCGCGGCGCGGGCGCTGCTGAAGCGGCGGCGGAGGGAACGGCCTCGCGCGGAGGCGGTGCCACCGGCGTGAAGGTCACGGTCCGGGTGGCGGTTGTGTCCCGCGTGCCGGGGTCGCGGCCCGACGGGTCCGCCAGGTGCTCTGGCGACATGACGCTGGACATCTCCAGCCCCTCGCGAGCGAGCGCCAGCACGCGCTGCATGTGCAGGATGTAACGGTCCTGGCCCTCGTAGGTGGCGAGCGCCTGCGCGGCGCGCACCAGCCGCTGCGGCACCAGCTCCGGGTCCGCGCGCACCTCCGTGGACACGGGCCGCGCCTCGCCGGCTTCCACCCGGCCGGTGCGCACGCCCTGTCCGCTGGCCCAGATGCAGTGTTCATCCAAGAGCGTCAGCTCCTGGCGGCGCACCCGGCCGTCCTCGTCCACCAGGGACATCAGCTCCGCGCCCTGGGGAGACAGGTGCCAGACGGTGCGCAGGCCGTTCTCCCCCAGCGGCCCTTCCACCGCGCGAGCGCGGTAGAGCTCCTGCATCGCGGACTTCAAGGGGTCGGACGAAGTTTCCACGGCCATGACTGCCGCAGAGTAGGGGCGCCGCGCCCGAAACGGAAGCGACGCCCGCTCCGGTGTGATTGCCCCGTGCGCGGATGCCCGCCTTGTGCCTACCGTCCATTCCACGATGAGCCGTTCCAAGAACCGAGCCCCCGACTTCATCCGCCAGTTCGAGGGTGCACAGACGCTCGACGGACTGCTGGAGCTGGCTGGCAGTCCCTGCGACACCGCCGACGTGCTCGAGCGCATGCAGGAGGCGCGCGCGGAAGGCGCCGATGCCGGCCAGGTGATTCCCACCCTCTTCGACGGGGAGCCCCGCTTCCCGGACCCGGAGCTGGCGCGCCGCCTGTACCAGAACCTGCTGGGCCTCTGGGACGTGGTGCTGGAGGGAAAGACGGTGCGGCCGGAGGACGGCCCCCGCCCGCCGCGCCCGAAGAAGGAGCGGCTGCAGCCGCCCGCGCCCTTCCATCCGGACGAGCCCTCCGGCGAATTCGTGGAGGCCGCCTGGCGTTACCTGGAGGACGACGACAAGGCGCGCACGCGGCTGATGCATGCCTACGAGAACCGGCAGGACAGCCTGCTGGGTGCGCTTGACGCCGCTGGCCTCACGGACGAAGGTTATGGGGTCGCCCGCCACCTGTTCTTCGAGCTGCACGCCATGCTGGAGCTGGGCTGGCCGCCGGGGCTCTTGGCCGTGGATGCCAGGGCCCTGGACAGGGAGCCGGATGCGCCGCCCGCGCCGGATGCCCTCCAGGAATACGTGACGGAAGCGCTGTTCGAGGCGGAACAGGACGAGGAGCACCCCCTCGCCCCCGAGGAGCTGGCGCAGGTGCGCACCCTCGTCCGGCGGGGACTGGCGGCGCTGTGGCGCGCCCGCAAGGGGAGATGAAGATGGCCCGAGACGACAACGACGGTGGTGGCTTCACCGGCAAGCGCAACAAGTCCTACCGCGAGCTGGACGCGCAGCGCGGCAAGAGCAAGTACCACTCGCGCCAGGACGACCCGGCGCAGCAGAAGCTGGAGCGCAGCGCCAGCTACCAGAAATACAAGACGGCCGCGGACGCCCTCTTCACCGGCGGCGAGCTGCCGGAGGGGTTGGCCAAGACGTTCGACCCCGAAGGCAAGCGCAAGGCCCAGAAGGACGCCCTGCGCAAGGTGCAGGAGTCGGAGACGCGCGCGGACTGGGTGAAGGGCGTGGTGGACTACCTGGAGAAGTATCCGGACCTGCCCGAGGACGCGTACTTCCTCGACAGCCTGCTGGACCACCCGCGCGAGCGCATCGTGGACAAGGCGCTGGCGAAGCTGGAGTCGCTCCAGGAGGCGGGCACGCTCCAGAAGAAGCTGCCCAAGAGCCTGGACCAGCGGCTGAAGTCCATCGAGCTCACCAGCCTGGACCCCGACATGCAGGGCCGCGCCAAGGTGCTGCGCGAGAAGCTGCGCGCCTGATCAGCGCGCGCGCTGCTGGTGGATGAGCACCACGTCGCGCTGACCCTCCTTGGAGGGCTGGTGCGTGAGCCGCAGCTCCGCGCCGGGCCGCGAGTACAGGCCGGGCTCGTCGCCGCGCTTCCACCCGGCCTTCGCCAGGGCGTCGTCGTAGAAGGCGTCCACCTGCGGGCCCGTGAGCGGCACCTGGAAGGTCAGCGTGCGCGAGCCCTCCGCGTTGACGCGCAGCACGCCGTTCGCTTGCGGCGGCAGCGGCGCGAAGTCCCCCGCCGCTTCCTGTGGACGCGCCAGCGCGTGGTTGGCCTCACCCAGGTACAGCGTGGTGGTGCCATCCGGCTGCGGCATCATCACCACGGTGTAGGTGATGCGCCGCTTTGGATCCAACGCGGTGAGCATGGCCGCGTTGTTCGCGTACTGCGCCTGCTCCTTGCCGGGCGGCACGTAGAGGCCGCCGTCGCGGAACGCGTCCGCGAAGCGCTGCACCAGGTCCCGGATGTTCTCCTTCACGTGCACCGCGCGCAGCGCCACCGGGATGCCACCCGCCTCCACGATGTCGCTGGACTCCACGTGGGCGATGACCTGGAGCCGGGGCCACGCGAAGCGCGGCGCGGCCTGCTGCACGCCCGCGTCCGGTACGCCCGCGTCGGGAGCAGCCTGGGCGGACAGCCCCAGCAGCAGCGAGAGCACCGCTCCCGCCACGCGCCCGGCGCGCATCAATGCGGCACGCCTCCCAGCCATTTGTTGCGCCGGCCGTCGTTCCGGTAGGTGGGGGAGAGGTTGTCCGCCACGAAGGGGGTGGTCTCCCAGACGGTCTGGTTGCCCGCGTGCGAGCCACCGATGCTCTGCTCGTAGTTGCTCTCCGAGCCACGGAAGCTCATGAAGAACTGGTCCTCGTTCACGCCGCCCACCGCGCCCACGCCCGCCATCAGCGCGGCGCCGGCGCTCCCACCGCCGCCGTTCTCGCGGTACACGCTCTCCGCCCACCCGTAGTAGTCCACGTTCCCGCAGGTGCCCCCGCTGTCAATCATGAGCGGGCACTCACGGCCCTCCGCCACGTTGGACAGGCCCCAGTCATCCAGCAGCATGAAGAAGCGCCGCGTGCAGCGCCCGCCCGACGCGCGCCCCGCCGCGCACACGCGGAACTGGTCGCTGGCGAGCCGGTGCGACACCTTGAAGAACTCCGGCTCCATGAAGTTGCCCAGCCGCTCCGCGCGCAACGTCGTGGAAGCGTTGCAGGAGATGCCGTCGGACTGGGTGGCCATGGCCAGCCCCAGCGCCGTGGAGCCTGGATCCGCGTCCACCGGGCGGGTGCCCAGGATGTCCACGGGGCTGCCCGCGGGCCGCGTCGGCTCGCAGTCCACGTTCACCCGCGTGGCGCGCGCGATGGCCAATTGGAAGGTCATCGCGCCGCTGGTGTGGCTGGCCCGGCCGTCGAAGTCCTGGTAGCGCCCCGCGGCCTCCGACGACGCCAGGGCCTCCGCGTTGGCGCGCTGGAAGACGCCGGCCTGCGGGTTGTGCATCACGTGCCCGGTGGCCTCCCACAGCGCGAAGTTGGCGGCCTCCTGCACCTTGAGCGTCAGCGCGCCCACCTCCGCGAAGTAGATGCCGAACAGGAGGATGGTGACGAACACCATGGAGCCCAGGGCCGTCTCGACGAGCGCCTGTCCCCGGCGCGACGTGGCAGCGCGCGCGCGCATCAGTACTTCCCTCCCGTGCTGCTGCCGCCCCGGTAGCCGGCGTTGTCCAGGCGGCGCAGCGCTTCCGCGTGCTCGGAGAAGCCCGCCTGCTGCAGGCTGTTCGCGGGCTTGTCGTCGCGAGCGCCCTCGGTGCTCACCAGCGTGGCGCGCCAGAAGGGGTTGAGGAAGTTGGGCGGCTCCTCCCAACCTCCGCCCACCGCCGCCGGCCGGGGCCGGTGGTAGTAGGCGAGCCCCGCGGCCAGGGCCACCTGGTTGCGCTGCACGTCCTCGCGGCCGGTGGGCAGGATGCGCCCGAGCGGCGCGGCGTTGTCGAACTCCGTCTCCTGGTTCGCGAACTTGAAGGTGAACAGCAGGTTCCAGGGGTCCGGCTTCGCGCGGCGCGCGTCGCTGGCGTAGTCGCGGTGGAGCATCGCGTACAGCTTGGGCTGACCGTAGTCGTTCTCGTCGGCGTTGCCGTGCAGGAGCCCCGCGTTGAAGCCCACGGAATAAGGCCAGATGCCGGGGCACACCACGCAGGCGCCCAGCGTGTGGCGTTCATCCACGGTGGTGTTGTTCTCCGCGCCCTGGCCGGGCGGCGCCTTCGCGCCGTAGACGTGCTGGTCCTCGGGGGACTGGCGCTCGTCGGACATCACCCACGCGTCCGTCGCCCCGGCGGTGTAGGGGGTGCCGTCCGGGCAGACGCCGGTGACGGCGCGGCCGTGGTCGTGCGCCCACGAGTTGCGGCCGGAGATGGTCTGATAGGTGGAGGAGTCCATCGCGGACGCGCTGCCGTAGTGATGGAAGCCCGGGTTGTGCGCGGCGGCGCCAGAGCCGAAGCCCGCGCTGCCGCTCCCCCGGTTGTGCACCCACGTCCAGCCCAGGCTGCCCATGGTGGCGTTGAGCGTGGCGGTGCCCTGGCCTCCGCCCGTGGGCATCACCGCGCCGGAGGTCGCCGGCACCGAGCCCGTCTTCTCCTGCTGCATCAGCTCGTCGTAGCTGGAGCCGGAGGACGCGCCGCCGGACACCTCCGACAGGGACTTGTTGGCGCCCTCGGGCTGGGCGGCCAGCTCCGGGTTGATCTCCTTGGCGATGAGCCGGGTGAGGTTCTGGTTCGCCAGGTGCGTGCCCACCAGATGGTTGTAGATGGCCAGCTCCGCGCGGAACATGGAGCCCGCGCGCCCCTGCAGCACCTGCACCTGCGTGGCCGCCGCCTGGTCCAGGGCGGACCAGTCGTTGCCGGGCATGGCGCACGGGGACGTCTGCCGCGCGGCGTACTGCTGGCTGCCGTAGCTGATCATCGACTGCGTGCCCGCCATGGCCACCATGTGGGCAATCTGGGCGCGGTTCATCACCGCGATGGCGTTGAACGTGCGCGCCGTGGACACCGCCTGGCTGTAGGCCGCCGCGTCCGCCGCCATCTGGATTTCGACGCGCTCCTTGGCGCGCATGCCGAAGCCCAGCGTGAGCAGCACCATCAGCGTGAGCAGGAGGAACGTCAGCGAGAACAGCACCAGCGCCTGGCCGCGCGCGCCGGACTTCAGAAGCCGTGCAGGCTGCATCCGGCACCTCCATTGAAGTTCGACGCCTTCACCGGGGTCATCATCCGCATGGCCGCGTGGACCTGGATGGGGAACAGGTAGTGCCCCTGCGCGTTCCAGCGCAGCATCCGCTCACCCAGGTCGCCGCCGGGCCAGTCATCCGGCCCCAGCTCCACGTCGGTGTCCGCCCACCAGTCAGACTGCTTCTGCGCCGGGTTGAGCGGGTTCGCGTCCGTGTAGTTCTTGAGGTGGAACTGGGCCAGGAACATGCGGCTCATCACCCAGTCCGCGAACGGGATGCGCATGTAGTACCAGGCCACCATGCGGATCTCGAGCGTGCGCCGCTGCATCTCCGCATTGGAGTCCGTGGGCACGTCGAACAGCAGGTCCTCGTCGCCCGCGAGGCTGCGCACCCAGGCGGGATCCGGCGACTCGCGGACGATTTCCACCATGGGCCCTTCGGTGAAGAGCGTCCCCCGCGAGCCGCGCACGCGCAGGTAGTTGCGCTTGCGTTCATCAAAGGCGTTGGCCAGCTGCGCGGGCGTGCGCGTGTGCTCCACCGTGGGCAGCATCGTCACCAGCGCCGCGTGGGTCATCGCCTCGCAGCTGCCGTGGTTGAGGCTGCCCGCGCGCACCGCGCGGTACACCGCCACCTGCGCCAGGATGCGACCCTGCAGCAGCATGAAGAGCTGCAGCGAGCCCAGCACCATGAACACCACGAGCGGCATGCACAGCGCCGCTTCCACCGCGGCCTGACCGGATTCGCGCTGCCGACGTGGGGGGTGGGGAAGGGCCATGGGGGAGGCTGCCTTCCTCCTAGATTCTCGGTGATTGGGGAATCGGTCAAATGGACGAAGCCCCGACAGGACCGATTCCATTGTGACACAACTGTTTACTCACCGATTGAGGGTGAACCCGCAGGCCGCGTCCAGCGCCACCTTCGCCCCCGCGAGTGCCTGGAGCAGGCGCTCGTAGTGATTGCGCTCCGCGTCAACCTGGGCCTCCACCTCCTCCGGGGGCAGGCCCTGGTGGGAGAGGGAGAGGCGCAGGCGGGCGGCGGCCGAGTCGCGCTCCGCCTCGATGGCCGCCCGGGCCTTCTTCGCGGACCGGCCGAGCTCCGCCTCGGCGGCGGCCTGGGCCACGGGCAGTGCGGCGTCCACGAAGGCGCCAAAGCCAGGGAAGGCCTGGTGGACTTCATCCCCCTTCAGGGCCTTGCCGTCGGATTCCAAAGCGGTGAGCACGGAAACGTCCGCCACGGGGCCCTGGGGGCCCTCCACCACGGCCACGGGCAGGAGGGTGCGCGCGAGGAAGCGGGCCAGCTGTCGGCTGGGCACGCGGGCGCCGGGCGAGGTGTCCTGGGGCTCCGGCAGCTGGACGTGGAAGAGCAGCTCCAGGCCGCGCGCGGGCTTCTTCACGCTGCGCTTCTCGATGTGGCGGAAACCACTGCGGCCGTAGGGGCCGTCCTTGAGGAAGCCGAACAGCGCCTCCACCAGCGGGTGGCCGGTGGCGAAGTACTCCAGCTCCTCCGCTTCCACCGCGGTGTCGCGCCAGAAGGTGCCCAGCAAGGTGCGGTCCTGCATCACGTCGATGCCGGGCAGGCCTTCCACGTTGAGCGCGTGGCCGAACTGGAAGGCCACCTGGAAGGCCTCCACCTGCTCGTCGGTGTCCACGCCAATGCCCACGCGGCGCGCCAGCTCCGTGACGGTCTCCTCCAGGCGCTCGTCCAGGTCGCGCGCCACGCTCCACAGCCCGTCCTCCAGCGGCGGAGCCTCCTCGTCGGAGTCCTCGTCGCCAGGCTCATCCCCCATGCGCTCCTGTGCGCGCGCCACCAGCCGGGCCACGGCGGGCTTGTCGAAGCTGCGCACGTCCAGCAGCGGGTCGTACGCGCGCTTCACCTGCTCACGCGCCGCCTCCACGCGGGTCTTCAGCTCCGCGGCGTACTCCACGCGCGCCTCGCGGGGCAGCAGGGCCAGGTCCGCGATGCGGTCCTCCACCTCCTCCAGCACCGCGTCCAGGCCGCCCACCGTCTCACCGAAGACGCCCACGGCGTCCGCCAGCAGCATCAGCACGTCCGACGCGAGCGTGCCCGCGGGGTCGAAGACGTGGATCTCCACCGGGTGCGCCTGCCCGATGCGGTCCAGGCGGCCGATGCGCTGCTCCACCGTGGAGGGGCTCCACGGCAAATCGTAGTGGACCAGGTGGTGCGCGAACTGGAAGTTGCGGCCCTCGCCGCCCACCTCCGTGCACAGGAGCACGCGGGGGCCCTCCGGGTCGCGGAAGCGCGCCACCTGCCGGTCGCGCTCCACGAGCGGCAAATCGCCGTGGTAGCCCAGCGCCTCCACGCCCTCGCGCGACAGCTCCGACTGGAGCGACTCCAGCGTGTCGCGGCTCTCCGTGAACACGAGCACCTTCGCGCGCGGCTCCGCACTCCAGATGCCGCGCAGCACGCCCACGAACGCGATGAGCTTCGCGTCCCGGCCGGTCAGCTTGAGGTCCGCGCCCTTCAGCGCCGGGTTGGACTTCACCGCGCCCATGAACGCCGCGGGGCTGGACTCCAGACGCCGGAGCACGTTGGCCAGCGGCGCACCACGAAGCGTGCCCTTCGCCAGCGTGGCGAGCGCCGTATCACGCGCCGTCAGCTCCTCCGGCGTGAGCCGCACCGGGTGCCGGTGGAGCTTGCGCGTGGAGAAGCCACCCACCACCGCGCGCCGGTTGCGCACCAGCCGGTCCGACAGGCTGTACGTCTCCGCCAGGTGCGCGAGCAGCGCCTCCTTCTCCTTCAGCGTCTGGAGCCGCGCGTCCTCCGGGAAGCGCTTCGCCAGCGCGGCCACGGCGGCCTTCGCGGCCTTGCCGTCGCCCTTGCCTTCCATGAGCGCGCGCACCGCGGTGGACAGCTCCTCCTGGCGCTGGAGCCGCGCCTCGAAGCCGTCCACGGACGGCGCGGTGGCCGCGTCGATGAGGGTGAGCAGGCCGTGGTACTCCGCCGGATCCAACTGCATGGGCGTGGCGGTGAGCAGCAACAGGCCCCACGAGTTCGCGGCCAGCCCCTTCGCGGCGGCGAAGGCCTTCTCGCCCTTGAGGTGGTGCGCCTCGTCGATGATGACCAGGTCCCAGAAGGCGTCCTCGGCGGACACCTCTTCGCGGTGCTCGCGGGTGCGGCTGAGCAGCTCCAGGCTCGTCACCACCAGCGGGAAGCGCGCCCACGGAGAGACGTCCGGCGCTTCCTTCAGCGACTGCTCGTAGCGGTCCGAGTCCATCAGCGTGAAGAGCTGGTTGAACTTGTGGAACAGCTCCACCAGCCACTGCACGGTGAGGTGGCTGGGCGCCACCACCAGGCACCGCCGCGCCAGGCCCACCAGCCGCAGCGCGCTGAACACCATGCCCGCTTCAATCGTCTTGCCCAGGCCCACTTCATCCGCCAGCACGAAGCGCGGCCGGCGCGCGGACAGCACGCGCTGCACCACGCCCACCTGGTGCGGCTTCACCATCACCCGGCTGGCCAGCAGCGCGCCCAGCGCGTCACCCCGGCGCTCGTCGTCCAGCACCAGCGCCTGCTTGCGCAGCATGAACGCCTTCGCGTCACCCACCCGCCCGTCGCGCAGCGTGGACAAGAGGTCGGAGCGCGGCGCCAGCGCACGCACCTCCGACTCCGGCAGCTCGTCCTCCTCGCCCGTGTCCTCGAAGCGCACCACGTAGCGGCGCAGCCCGCGCGCGCCCGGCTCCTCGCCCAGGACGGTGGCCTTGCGCCCCTTCGGCGTCTGGATGGGCTCGCCCTTGGGCAACTGGTAGGGAACCAGCGCACCGCCGCGCGTGGACACCAGCACCGGCTCGTCCTCGCGGGACGGGAAGGCGATGAGGGCCTTGGCCCCCTGCTCCTGCAGCGACAGCAGATGCCCCACGCCCCACTCGGGCTGCGGGAGGTAGCGGACCTTCAGACCTTCGACGAGAGACGCCATATGCCGTGCAACACCTGGGTGACGAGGTGGGGGCGCTGCATAACGTCCCGGCGCCCGGAAGGCCATTTCACGGGCACCTCCACCCCTTCCAACCCCTTGATTCCAGGCCCGAGTTCCCGGAAAGCGCCGGGGCATCGTCCACCATCCGACAGCCCCGCCGCGTCCTGCCCGTCAGACCTTTCCCATCCCTGCGGGTAGGGTCCATGATTTCATGACAAACAGGTAAAAACAGGGTTATAGGATACCCTGCCCGACAGGGCGATGTCGCTCACCCCACCTTTTCGGTGATGTTGAGCGTCCTTCTGCACAGAAGCGCTCGGTGCCGTCGGGGGGGAGTGCCACATGCTGCGACGTTGGACCTTCGCTCAGCGGGTCGGGGCAGGTCTGTCCGTATGCCTTCTGGCCGGACTCATCCTGCTTGCCACCCTTGTGTCCACGGCCCACACGCTGACGGTGGACGACGGGGCCGTCCTCCATCACGCCTCCGACATCCTCTCCGGCCTGCTGGGCCTGGGCGCCCTGGTCGCGCTGGTGGTGGTGCTGCGCAACGCGCTGGGCCCCATGCACGCGGAAGCCGTGCAGAGTGAACAGCGGTTGCACCTGTTCATGGATGGCGTGAGCGACTACGCGCTGTGCTTCCTGGAGCCGGATGGCACGGTGTCCTGCTGGAGCACGGGCGCGGAGCGGCTCACCGGGTGGACGTCCTCCGACATCGTGGGCCAGCGCGTGGAGGTGCTGCACGTGCCGGACGCGGTGGCGCACGGCCTGCCCACCTCCCACCGCGAGCGGGCCGCGCGCGAGCGGCGCCTGCAGGCGGAGGGCTGGCGGATCCGCAAGGACGGCTCGCGCTTCTGGGCGGAGACGCTGCTCACCGCGCTCTACACGGAAGGCGGCACGCTGCAGGGCTTCGCGGAGGTGACGCGCGACATCACCGAGCGCAAGCGCACGGAGCGCATGCAGGCGCTGCTCGCGGAGGCGGGACGCGTGCTGCAGCCGCAGGCCGGCGCCAAGGAGCTGGGAAACGCGCTCACCCGCCTGTGCGTGCCGGAGATCGCGGACGCGTGCGTGCTCTACCTGCCGGACGGCCAGGGCGGCGTGCGCCCCGGCGCGGTGACGTGCGCGGACGCGGCCACCCAGGCGCGGCTGTGGGAGCCGCTGATGCGCAGGCCCTCGCAGGACGAGCCCGGCCCCGCGCGCGTCATGCACACCGGCCGCGCCGAGCGCTTCGCGGAGGTGGATCCAGACCGGCTGCCCTCCTCCGTCAGCGACAGCACCTGCGCGGAGCTGTGGCGCGCGCTGGGCGTGCGCTCCGCGCTGAGCGTGCCGCTCGTCGTGGACAACCGCGTGCTGGGCGCGCTGTGCCTGCTGTCCACCCGGCCGCACCGCCACTACGGCGCGGTGGACCAGGCCTTCCTGGAGGAGCTGTCCGCTCGCGCCGCGCTGGCGCTGGACAACGCCCGCCTGCTGGCGGCGACGCAGAACGCCCTGGAGCTCATTGGCGTGGCGGCGCACGACCTGGGCACTCCGCTCAGCTCGCTGCAGCTGCGCCTGCGCCGCATGCGCCTGCAGTGCGCGCCCGCGTACACGGAGGACCCGCGCCTGCGCGAGGGGCTGCTCCTGGCCGAGGACGAGACGAAGCGCCTGGGGCAGTTGGTGCACAACCTGCTGGACCTGTCGCGCCTGTCCGGCGGCCGGCTGGTGCTGGAGGCCCGGCCCATGGACCTGGCGGAGCTGGCGCACGAGGTGGCCGCCCGCCACGAGGACCAGGCCGTCGCCGCCGGCTGCGCCCTCACCGTCCACGCCCGCGACGCGGCCCGCGGACGCTGGGACCGCCAACGCCTGGACCGCGTCCTCACCAACCTGGTCAGCAACGCCCTCAAGTTCGGCCGGGGCCAGCCGGTGGAGGTGCATGTGAACGTGGACGAGGACTCACACCGGGTCCAGATGTCGGTGCGGGACCACGGCGCCGGCATCCCCGCCGAGGCCCAGCAGCGCCTGTTCGCCCGCTTCGAGCGGGTCACGACGGACAGCCGCGCGCCGGGCTTCGGCCTGGGCCTCTACATCGTCCGCCAGCTCGTCGAAGCCCATGGCGGCACCATCCGCGTCCACTCCCGGCTGGGAGAAGGCTCGGAGTTCACTGTCGAACTCCCGTTCACCCCGGAAACACAGGAGGAAGTGGGAAAAGCGATTCGAGTATGACCCTCCAGGGTGGGTTGCGCCCCAGAAGCCCTTCCCATCCAGTCACGGACAGTTCGAGTTCGCCTCTGGGTGGAATAATTCTCAGAAGTTGAATCGCTCTGTTGATTGTGGATATTCTCCGTGTGGCTAGAACTGCTCGTTTCCGGCAAAAGCCGGATTTGAGAGTGACCCTCCGCCAGCGTCCCCCCGACGCAAGGGCACCCGGGTCCACTGGCCGCGACGCTGCTTCGGCAGCCGTCCGCACATACGCGTTCGGAGGAGTCCCCTCATGGCTGGAACTGACACGATTCGGGAGCGGTGTTCTCGCACTTCCCCCCACCTGTTCACGGCGGGCCGCGCGAGCCTGCTGGCGACGCTCGCCAGCCTGACGGTGGCGTGCGGTGGTGCGGAGTCCACGGAGCTGGAGTCCTCCGCCAACGTGGAGCCGCGGCTCGCGGTCCAGGGCCAGGACCTGTCGCTGGGCGACATCCTGGGCGGCGGCAACCGCGAGCCGCCCGTGGGCCTGGCGCTGGAGGTGGACAACGGCAAGGGCGTGCCCATCAAGGTGAAGGCCGGCCAGAGCTTCTGGGTGAACCAGATTGACCTGCGCGCCTCCATCACCGCGTCGAAGGACGAGGGCGTGGACGGCCTGCGCCAGAACAGCGACTTCCTGGCCATTGGGTGGTCGGGTGTGCGCCTGGCGGACCAGGAGTTCGTGGGCCTGTCGAACCCGGACGGCACCTTCACCCGCCGCCGCTTCTACCGTGACGCCGCGTGGATGAAGGCGACCAGCCTCTTCACGGTGGAGCCGGTGGACTCCCGCGGCGTGCTGACGGGCGCGCCGGTGCTGCTGAACATCGGCAGCGACGACACCCGCCGCACGGAGCGTGACGACTTCTTCATCCGCCGCATGCGCGCCATCCAGTGGACGCGCGACTGCCGCTCGCTCACGGACTGCAACGGCGCCACGGCCTATGAGGAAGAGGCCCTGGTGGAGCTGCGCAACGCGTACGACCACGCGAAGAAGCAGACCCTCACCTTCAACTCCCGCACGGCGGGTCTGCGCCTGCGCTGGAGCCTGCGCCCGTTCGCGCCCTACTACATCCCGGTCACCCAGGTGTCACAGCCCGAGTTCAGCTACGGGTTCGGCATCGACATCAAGCCCGTGACGGCGCCCCGCAAGGACGGCACGTACGCCCCCGGGTCGAACGTCACCTTCCAGATGACCCTGAAGGACGGCCAGGGCAAGCGCCTGCACAAGGCCGGAAGCCTCCCAACCTACAATGAGGTCGCACCTCCGGGCGCTCCCGGTAGCCCGGGCGGCATCCAGTACTATCAGGCGTTCTTCAACCCCACGACGACCTACTATCGCCGCAAGCACCAGGAACGGATGATGATGACGCAGCTCATCGGGCCGGCGCAGGACATCCAGCCCATCCGGACCATCGTCGACCTGGAGGCCTTCCTGGATGACTCGCAGGACGTGCAGACCATCGCCACCCCGGCGCGCGACGGCGTCTATGCGCAGTTCATGACCTTCCCCCCCGCCAACAAGCTCTTCGGCGGCGCCTTCTTCCCCAATGACGGTCGCTGGGACGCGCCCGTGAGCGATACCTGGACCTACACCCTGCCCGCGGACGTGAAGCCCGGCACCTACCTGGTGACCGCCAAGGCGCGCCGCAATTACCTGGGCGAGGACATCCCGGCGTCGCGCACCATCGAAATCCAGGTGGGGACGAAGACGCACACCAGCGCGGCCCTGACCACGGGTCCGTGCAACACCTGCCACAGCAAGGGCGGCGATCTGGGTGAAGTCCTCCATGCGAACGACAACCGCGCCGCGTGCGCGTCGTGCCATGCTCCGCTGGGCTTCGAACTGGAAGGTCCCATCTTCGTGCGCACGCACTTCATCCACTCGCGCTCCAACCGCTTCGACGCGCCCCTGGAGAAGTGCTCGTCCTGCCACCTGAAGCAGGAGACCACGCAGCGCACCAGCAAGGCCGCCTGCCTGTCGTGCCACAAGAGCTACCCTGAGAGCCACGTGGCGAAGTTCGGCCCCATCGAGAGCATGTACGTCGGCGGGGGCCGCGAGTCGTTCCAGCAGTGCACCGGCAGTTGTCACAAGACACACCCCGGCGCCGGCTTCTAGCCGCCGCCGGTTCGCAAGGAGGTCCTCATGGCGCACGTGAAGATGCAGACGGCTCGTTCCACCCTCACGGATCCGGTCGCCGTCGCCGAGGACCTCCTGGGCCAGTTGCACGGCCCCCCGCCGAAGCTGGTGACGCTGTTCGCGGCCCGCCAGCGGGACCAGCGCGCGCTCAACCGCGCGGTGCGCGAGCGGCTGCCCAAGGACACCCGGCTGGTGGGCGCCACCACCGCCGGGGAGCTGGACAACAACGGCATCCACGAGAACAGCGTGGTGATGGGCGCGCTCTCCGGCGACTTCGAGGTGGGCCTGGGTCTGGGTTCGGGCCTCACCGGGGACGCCATCGCCGCGGGCGCGCAGGCCATCAAGCGCGCGTGCGAGGAGCTGGGCGTGCGTCAGCAGGACCTGGACGCGCGCCGGTACGTGGGCCTCGTGATTGACGACGGCTTCCGTTACAAGAAGGAAGAGCTGCTGCTGGGCATCCTGGAGAAGAACCAGACCCTGGTGCTCGTGGGCGGCGGCGCCAGCGATTCAGAGACGGACCCCGCGCGCCAGTCCGCCCTCATCCACGTGGATGGCGAAGTGGCCGGCGACGGTGTGCTGGTGGCCCTGTTCAAGACGAACGCCCCCTGGGCCGCGCTGCGCTCGCACTGGTACGTGCCCACCGGCGAGCGCATGACCATCACCAAGGTGGACGAGACGCACACGCGCGCCTTGGAGATCGACGGCCAGCCCGCCGCCCGGCGCTACGCGGACATCCTGGGCGTGGAGAACATCGCGGACCTGGAGTTCGGCCGGCCGGGTGGCTTCGCGCTGCGCCCCACCGCGCTCAAGGTGGGCCGCGAGTACTTCATCCGCGCCGCGTGGCGCCCCCTGGAGGACGGCTCCATCCTGTTCGCCAACCTCCTGGAGGAGGGCAGTGAGCTGGACCTGATGAAGGCCGGCGACCTGGCGGGCATGACGCGGGACTTCTTCCAGGAGGAACTGCCCAGGCGGGTGCAGAACCCCCAGGCCGCCCTCCTGTTCCACTGCAGCGGACGCCTGTGGTACGCGCAGGCCCAGGGCATGTTGCCAAAGCTCTCCGAGGCCATGAAGCTTGCACCGTCCGCTGCTGGGATGAACGTGCAATTCGAGATCTACTCGGGCTTCCACATCAACACCACGCTGACCGTGCTCGCGTTCGGCTCCAACTAAACAGACCATGGCCCACCACCCGTTCGACGTGGCCCAAGCCGAAGCGCCCCTCGGTTACACCCTGTCCCTGCTCCTGGTGGGCAGCGAGCGTGAGACGCGCGCCATGCGCGACGCGTTGGAGAAGGAGGACATCCTCTCCATGCTCACGCTGGAGCCCGTCAGTACGCGGGAAGCCCTGGAGCAGGCGCTGGAGCGCCCCTGGGCCCTGGTGCTGGTGGGGTCCGAGCTGCCGGGCATGACCTGGGAGGACGTCCAGGCCGCCTGGGTGAAGCGCGGCCGTGAGACGGCCTTCGTGGTGAGCGCGCCCACCTGGAGCGCGGACACGCTGGCCGCCGTCATGCGCGCCGGCGCGCGCGACTACGTCAGCGAGGACCGCTACGGCCACCTGCCCTTCGTGGTGGCGCGCGAGCTGCGCCTGCACGCCGAGCGCGCCCAGCACCAGATGACGGGCGTGGAGCTCAAGCGCACCAACTACCTGCTCAGCAACATCATCGACGCGCTGCCCTTCGTGCTGTTCGTGAAGGACGCGGAGACGCGCCGGCTGGTGGTGGTGAACAAGACGTTCGCGGACGCGTTCCGGGTCACCAAGGAGTGGTTGCTGGGGAAGCTGGACCACGACTACTTCCCCAAGGAGCAGGCGGAGTCGTTCATCGCCATCGACTCGGAAATCCTCGAGACGCGCAAGATGAAGACGTTCGAGGAGGTGGCCCGCGCGGATGGCGTGGACCGCATCTTCGCCACGCGCAAGATTCCGCTCCTGGACGACCAGAACGTCGCGCGCTTCGTGATGGGCGTCACGGAGGACATCTCCGACCGCAAGCAGAACGAGGCGGCCCTGCGCGCCTCCAGGGATGAGCTGGAGGCCGCCAACAAGCAGCTGGCCGCCAGCCTGGAGGAGATCAAGAAGACGCGCGCGGTGTCCGCCCGCTCCCTGGCGAGCTACCAGCAGCGCGCGCTCCAGATGGAGATCATCCGCCAGCAGAACGAGGACCTGGACCGGCTGGCCCAGGAGCTCTCCGTCGCCAAGCGCAATGAAGAAGAGCGCGCTCGCGAGGCGGAAGGCGCCGTGCGCCTCAAGAGCGAGTTCCTGGCGAACTTCAGCCACGAAATCCGCACGCCGCTCAACGGCATCATCGGCTACTGCGACCTGCTCATGCGCGAGGAGGGCAGCCGCCTGACGCCGCACGGCCGCCGCGACCTCAACGTGGTGAAGACGAACGCCAAGACGCTGCTGGCGCTCATCAACGACATCCTGGACCTGTCCAAGATTGAAGCGGGCCGCGTGGAGGTCGTCACCGAGCCGGTGGACGTGCAGGAGCTGGCCGACGAGTGCATGGCCACCGTGAAGGAGTACCTGAAGGGCAAGGACGTGGCCCTCACGGTGAACGTGGACACCGAGGCGAAGGAGATCCGCACCGACGCGCTGAAGCTGCGGCAGATCATGCTCAACCTCTTGAGCAACGCGGCCAAGTTCACGGACACGGGAGAGGTGGCGCTCACGGTGGTGCCCGCGGGCGGCGGCGAGCTGCTGATGACGGTGGAGGACACCGGCGTGGGCATCCCGTCGGATCAGCTCGCCTTCATCTTCGAGAAGTTCCGCCAGGTGGACGGCACCACCACGCGCAAGGTGGGCGGTACGGGGTTGGGGCTCGCCATCGTGCGCGAGCTCACCCGCGTGCTGGGCGGCACGGTGGACGTGAAGAGCACGCTGGGCCGCGGCTCCACCTTCACGGTGCGGCTGCCGGACGTGCTGGCGACGACGGTGGGCGCGGACAGCCCGCACGCCACGGAGCGCCTGGTGCCCTTCCACGACGTGGCCCAGAAGCTCGCGCCCATGGCGCGCCCGGGCAGCACGGTGATGGTGGTGGACGACGACGTGCTCATCCAGCAGCTCGTCACGGGCCAGCTGGAGCCCGCGGGCTTCAGGGTGGTGACGGCCAATGACGGCCTCGCCGCGCTGAAGCTGGCCCGCGAGGTGAAACCTCAGGCCATCCTGCTGGACATCCACCTGCCGCGCATGGACGGCTGGTCCGTCCTGAGCCAGCTGAAGAGCGACCCGACGCTGGCCGCCATCCCCGTCATCCTGGTGTCGGTGGAGGAGCAGCGCGCCCGCGGCTTCAGCCTGGGGGCGTGCGAGTACCTGGTGAAGCCGGTGGAGCCGGAGCGCCTGGTGGACGTGGTGCAGAAGAGCCTGGCCTCCGCGGGCGCGTCCGCCGCCACGGGCGACGTGCTGGTGGTGGACGACGACGCGGCCACGCGCGAGCTGGTCAGCCGCAACCTGCGCCGCGCGGGCTTCTCCACCAACGAGGCGCGCAACGGCGAGGACGCGCTGCTCAAGGCGCGCGTGTCTCCGCCGTCGCTGGTGGTGCTGGACCTGATGATGCCGAACCTGGACGGCTTCGAGGTGCTGCGCCGGCTGCGCGCGGAGAAGCTGTCCGTGCCGGTGGTGGTGCTCACCGGCAAGACGCTGTCCACCGAAGAAGAGTCGCTGTTGCGCGACGGCTTCGCGGGCTTCGTGCGCAAGGGCGGCCACGCGCTGGAGGACGTCATCGCGCAGGCCAAGGGCCTCTTGATGACCCAGCGGGCGGCGTCCGCGGGGAAGCTGCCTCGCGTGCTGTACGTGGAGGACAGCGAGCAGAACCGCGACATCGTCCGCAGGTACCTTGGCGGACTGTATGACCTCATCGAGGCGGAGGACGGCGAGCAGGGGCTGGAGCGGGCCCGCAACGACGCGCCGGACCTCATCCTCATGGACCTGTCCCTGCCGCGGCTCGACGGTTGGGAAGTCACGCGCAGGCTCCGCGCGTTGCCGGATGGGCAGAATGTGCCCGTCATCGCCGTTACGGCGCACGCGGGTCGCGAATACCAGGACAAGGCGCAGGCGGCCGGTTGCACGGCCTACATGACCAAGCCCCTGGACCGCGATCAGCTCATCGAGACGATTCGTCAGTACCTAGGGAGAAGCCATGGCTGAAGCCAAACCGCGCGTCCTTGTCGTGGACGACGATCCGGACCTGCTCGACCTCGTGCAGCGCTCGCTGAGCGCGTACGGGTTCGATGTGCAGACCCACACGTCCGCATTGGGCGTGTCCAACATCGTGCGCGCCTCCGAGCCGGACTTCGTGCTCATCGACGTCAACTTCCCCGCCCTCAAGGGGGACAAGGTGGTGGGCCTGGCGCGCCAGTACGCGCCCCCCGGCACCCGCTTCATCCTCTACTCCGCCTCGGACGAGGCCAAGCTGCGCTCGCTGGCCGTCGCCTCCGGCGCGGACGGCTACATCTCCAAGAGCGTTCAGGGCGCGGAATTGGCGCAGAAGCTCAACGCCATGCGCCTCAAGCCTCGCCCGGCGTCGCCCAACCGGAATCCCTCACCGGTTGAGAGCTGACCCACCCCCTGGGTGAGCCCGACCCCTCGGGCCACCCCGTACTCCGGACGGATGGGAATCTCAAAAATCGATAACCCGCAAGCCCTGTATGACTTGAAGTTCACCAAAAGGGCTGTAAGGTAGTCGCTTCTAGAGATTTACGCGCTCACTGTTCCTCCCGACTGGGGCGCGCTCTACCCACCACGAACTGCCTGCGTCCCCCCGGAGGCACCTTGCATACGTCGACCAATTACAGCCACGCCGAAAAGCTGAAGCAGGAGCTGACTCAACCCCTGTTCAACGTGATGCTGAAGAAGTGGGTGGGCAAGGGCGAGCTGGACTACGAGCGCTACCTGCACACGGACACCCTGCTGTCCCTGCAGTCGCCGGAAGGGGAGCTGGTTTCCCATGACGAGCTGATGTTCCAGATCGTCCACCAGTCCCAGGAGCTGTACCTGAAGCTGGCGTCGCGGGAGATGGTGGAGGTGGTGGCGGAGATGGACCGCGACGCGCTGTGGGCGGTGGTGGCCCGGCTGGCGCGTGTGCAGAAGATCATCGCCGGCATCAGCGCGGAGATGGCCATCCTGGAGACGATGACCCCGGCCGAGTACCAGGTCATCCGCCGCAGCCTGGGCAACGGCAGCGGCCAGGAGTCGCCGGGCTACAACACCTTGCGTCTGGCGGCGGACGGGCTTGAGTCCGCCATGGAGCGCATGCTGGCGCGTCGCGGGCTGACGCTGTTCCAGGTCTATTCGGCTGGGGGGCCGAAGGACCTGCAGCACGTCTGCGAGCAGCTGGTCACGGTGGATGAGAGCTTCCAGGGATGGCTGTACGCGCACTACCAGCTGGTGCGCCGGACGATTGGTATCGACCGCACGGTGAAGGCGCTGGACGGGCTGCCGTCGCAGGTGCTGCAGGCGCGGATGACGCTGCCGCTGTTCCGCGCGCTGTGGGACGTGCGCGTGGAGCTGACCGCGGGCTGGAAGCGCGAGGGTGGCTACACGCCGGGTGAGTCGCGCGGCGGCGGCTGCCCGATGGCCGCGATCAACGCGATGAAGGACACGGCGGTGAACATGCCGGCGGCCCAGGCCCAGGCGGCGCACGCGCATGTGGCGGCGCACGCGCAGCACGCCTCGGCGGCGCAGGTGCATCACACCGCGACGGCGCACGCGGCCCCGGCCCATGCGCATGAGGCGCGCACCGGCGGCGGCTGCCCGATGAACGCGCAGCACGCTCCGGCGGCCCACGCGGCCCCGGTCCACGCTCCGGCGGCCCACGCGGCCCCGGTCCACGCTCCGGCGGTCCACGCGGCCCCGGTCCACGCTCCGGCGGCCCACGCCTCCGCGGTCCATGCGCACTCCGCCACGGCCCACGTTCAGCACGCCTCGGTGGCTCACGCCGTCATGGCGCATGCTTCGGAGGTCCACGCGGCCCATGCGCAGCACGCCTCGGCGGCGCACGCGGCCCCAGTCCCTGCGCACGAGGCTCGCACGGGCGGCGGCTGCCCGATGCATGCTCAGCACGCGCCGGTGGCCCATGCTCCGGCCGCCCACGCACAGCCGGCTCTGGCTTCACACGCTCCGCACGCGGCGGCCCATCCTCCGCATGTGGCGCACGCGCCGGTGGTCCACGCCCCGCACGCGTCGGTGCCGCACGTGCCCGCTCCTCATGCGGCGGCGGCTCCCGCGCCGGTGATGCACGGGCCGCATGCGGCGGTGCCCCACGCTCCGACTCCTCACGGGCCTCACGCGCATCCGCACGCCGCGCATGTATCGGCGTACACCCACGCCCAGGAGCTGCGGAGCCAGTCGTGACCGTGGCGGCACTCCCGGCAGCCCTGCGCGCGGAGTACCCGCTGCTCCAGACCTGCACGTACCTCAACAGCAACTCGACCGGGGCGCTGCCCCGGGCCGTGGAGGGCGTGCTGGCGCAGTACTGGAACACGATGCGCGCGTGGCGCGATGACACCTGGGACATGTGGCTGTCCCAGATGCAGGCGTACGCGGACGGGGTGGCGGAGCTCATCGGCGCACCCGCCGGCTCCGTCGCGCTGGACACCAACCTGAGCGCGCACCTGTCGCGCCTGGCCTCGTGCCTGGAGTTCACCGGAGAGCGCCGCCGCGTCGTCATCACCGACCTGGAGTTCCCCACGGTGCCCTTCATCTGGAAGGGCTTCGCGCGCTACGGGGCGGAGCTGGTCGTCGTCCCGTCGAAGGACGGCCGCGTGGACGAAGCCGCGCTGGAGGCGGCCATCGACGAGCGCACGCTCATCGTCTGCGTCGCGCACGGGGCCTTCGCCACCGGCGCCGTGCTGGACGTCGCGCGCATCGCCAGGGCGGCGCACGCGGCCGGAGCGCTCATCGCCACGGACGCGTACCAGACCGTGGGCACCGTCCCCGTGGACGTGCGCCAGTTGGACGTGGACTTCCTCATGGGCGGCGCGCACAAGTGGCTGGGCGGCTCCGAGGCCGCCTTCCTGTACGTGCGCCCCGGGCTCCTGCCCACGCTCCGGCCCGCGGTCACCGGATGGCTGGCCGGCGCGTCACCGCTCGGCTTCCAGCAGACGACGGACTACGCGCCGGACGCGCGCCGGATGATGGGCGGCACGCCCGCGCCGCTGATGGTGCTGCTGTCCCGTCCCGGCCTGGAGCTGCTCAAGGGCGTGGGCATCCACGCCGTGCGCGAGCACTCGCTGAAGCTCACCGGCCGGCTGATGGCGCGCGCGGACGAGGCAGGCCTGCGCGTGGTGACGCCGCGCGAGCCGCACCAGCGCGGCGGCGTGGTGGCGATGAGCTTCCCCGGCGACGCCCAGGTGACGACGCGGCTGGTGGCGCGCGGCTTCATCTGCAGCCACCGGGGCTTCTTGCGCGCCGCGCCGCACTTCTACAACACGCCCGAGGAAGTGGACGCCTTCATGGACGCGCTCATCGAAGCGCAGCACAATGAAGCCGCATGAGCAGCCAGATGCCTCCCTTCACACGTGAGGCGCCGTCGCCTCGCGCCCTGCTGCACCTGCTGTTCAACGGCGCCCGCGCGATGGACGTCGTGGAGACCGCGCTGAAGCTGGGCCTGCTGGACGCGCTGGAGCCCGGCCCGGTGACGCTGGGCGAGCTGGCCACGAAGTACGACCTGCGGCCCACGCGGCTCTACAAGTTCCTCGACTGCCTTGAGAGCCTGGGGCTGGTGCAGCGCGAGCAGACCAGCGATGCGCTGGAGGCGGCGCGCTACCGGGGCGTGCCCGGCCTGCGCGAGGCGGCGGAGCTCGTGCTCGGCGCGGGGTCGCTGGAGCGCGACCGCGAGAAGTACGACTGGAAGGCCCTGTACGGCCGGCTGCCGGAGACGCTGCACGGCGAGCACTCCATGTCCGCCACGTCGTTCGACTGGCCTCCGCGCACGCCCGAACAGGTGGAGGGCTTCGAGGCCAGCATGTCCGCGGGCCTGGGCCCCATCCTGGAGACGTTCCGCGCGCACGCGAGCACCCTGTGGCCCTCCGAGGCCCGGCTGCTCGACGTGGGCGGCGGGGACGGCACGCTCGCGGAGCACCTGCTGCGCCAGCACCCGATGCTCTCCGTGGACGTCTACAACCTGCCCGCCACGGAAGCCCTCGTCGCGCGCACGCGCGAGCGCGCGGGCCTGTCCGCCAAGCGGCTGGGCTTCGTGGGCGGCGACTTCCTGAAGGAGCCGCTGCCCCGGGGCTACGACGCGCTGTCGCTCGTGCGCGTGCTGCATGACTGGCCCGCGGAGGTGGCGCGGTCGCTGATGCAGGCCGCCTTCGCCGCCCTGCCCTCCGGCGGACGCGTGCTCATCTGCGAGGAGTTCCGCACCCCGGAGCGGCTGGCGGCCCAGTTCTTCTGGTCCTACTTCCTCATCGGCGTGGACACGTGCGTGAGCCGGCTGCGCGAGGTGGAGTTCTACCTGGAGGGGCTCACCGCCGCGGGCTTCACGGATGCGCACGTGCTCCCCGGCCCCTTCGAGCTGGTGGTGGCCACGAAGCCCTGACCCTCCCCGGGGCGTCCTGGCATGCCCCGCGGGCCCTGTCCTACGCTGGACACCCAGCCCCATCCGGCAGGTCACAACGGGTGGGGCCATGTTCAGACTGTGTCTCAGCCAGACGCGGTAACCAGCCACACGCAGACGGGAGGAGCCTGTATGCCAGGTCCCCGGTCACGAACGGGGTTGAATGCGGTAGGGCAGGACCACGGGTGGGAAGAAGCGCGGGAGTCCCAAGCGCGACAACGTGGTGTCGGACCAGCGGCGCGCACGCATCTGGAGCGCGAGGTGATGGTGCCGGTGGATGACGCCGTCCTCGTCCGAGGACGGCTGGCGGTGCCCTCGGGGGCCCGGGGCGTGGTGGTGCTGGCGCGCGGCAGCGACAGCAGCCTCCAGAGTCCACGGCTCGCGCAGACCGCGCGCCTGTTCCAGGCGATGGGGCTGGGCACCTTGTTGATGGACCTGCTCACCCGCGAGGAGATGGAGGAGCGCAGGACGCGGCAGTTGCGCTTCAACGTGGGCCTGCTGGGCATGCGCATGGCGGGCGCCGCCCGTTGGCTGAGGCGCGAGGGCCCCTCCGCGGGCCTGAACGTGGGCTACTTCGGCGCGCACACCGGCGCGGGCGCGGCGCTGGCGGCCGCGGCCTTCCGGCCTGATCAGGTGGAGGCCGTCGTGTCGCGTGGCGGCCGTCCGGACCTGGCCGGCGCGGTGCTGCCCAAGGTGCAGGCCCCCACCCTGCTGCTGGTGGGCGGCGCGGACACGCTGGGCCTGGACATCAACCGCCGGGCCTACGAGGCGCTCCGCGCCGACAAGCGCATGGACATCATCCCGGGCGCCACCCACCACTTCCAGGAGGACTCGGAGCTGGAGCAGGTGGCCGAGCTCGCCGGGGAGTGGTTCCTCCAGCACCTGGGCGACCCCCGGGAAGCGCTGGAAGACGGCGCGGAGGAAGCCGCGCCGCCTTGAGGGAACAGCCTCAGGCCAGCACGGGACGGGTCACGCCCAGCTCGCACGCCATCACCGCGAGCTGGGCGCGGTTCTCCGGTCCCAGCTTGCGGTAGATGCTCGTCAGGTGCGCCTTCACCGTGCGCTCGGTGATGCCCAGGTGCGCGGCGATCTTCAGGTTGTCCGCGCCGGCCGCCACGTAGCCCAGCACCTCGCGCTCGCGCAGGGTCAGCCGTGACAGCGCGGAGCCCGGCATCTCGAGGTCGTCCAGGTGCAGGGCACTGGCGTGGAGCATGTCCACGGGCAGCAGCCGCTCGCCCCGGGCCACACGCCCCACGGCCCGCACCACGTCGTCAACGCCCGCGTTCAGCTTGCACAGGTAGCCCGCCGCTCCCGCCTGGAAGCAGCGCTCCACCACGTCCGGCTCCTGGTGTCCGGACAGCACCAGCGCGCGCACCTGCGGATGGAAGTCATGCAGGTACCTCAGCGCGTTCAATCCGTCCTCCGCGCCCTCGCGGCCCATGTGCTCCAGCCGCAGGTCCACCACCGCCACGTCCGGCGCGGCCGCGCGCACGTTGGAGAGGAACGTGCCTGTCTCCGCGCACCGGGCCACCACCTTCATCCCCGCGCCCTCGAGCAGGGCCACCAGGCTCTCGCGGAACACCTGCTGATCCTCCAGCAGCGCGACACGGATCTCCCGTCCCGTTGAGTTCAATTCCATGGATGACACCCTCGCCTTCCCATCGTTTGGTCATCACCCCCTGGGAAGGGACATCCACGCTATGCCATCGCGCCGCCCCCTGTGAAACCACCCCCGGTATGCGCGCGGCGGAGGAGAAGAACAGCGAACGTTTCGTCGTCCGAGACCCAGACGAAGAGTATGGCCGACAGTGCTCCCGCAAGAGCGGAAGTACAGGTCTTGCCCGGTCGGTCTCACTGGACTACGTCCTTTTGAATGGCGACCAAGCCTCCACGCGACAGCGAGCTCGAAGCCATCCTGGAGAAGGTCCGTCAGGTGCGGAACTTTGATTTCCGCAATTACAAGCGGGCCACGCTGCACCGGCGCATCGAGCGGCGGATGCAGGCCACGCGCTGCCGGAGCCGGGCGGCCTACCTGGCGCTGCTGGAGCGGGACCCCGCCGAGGTGAGCACGCTGGTCTCCTCCATGCTCATCAAGCTGACGACCTTCTTCCGGGACCGGGAGGTCTGGCAGGCCCTGGAGCAGAGCATGGCGGAGTTCGTGCGCCAGCGGCCGGACAAGGACCTGCGCATCTGGAGCGCGGGCTGCGCCACGGGCGAGGAGGCCTACTCGCTGGCCATCATCGCGGCGGAGGCGCTGGGGCCGGGCTACCCCGGCGCGGAGCTGAAGGTGTTCGGCACCGACGTGGACGAGGACGCCATCGCCACGGCCCGCCGGGGCGTCTATACGCCCGAGCAGTTGGAGAATGTCTCCCCGGAGCGGCTGGCGCGCTTCTTCGTGCGCACGGGCAACAGCTTCACGGTGCGCAAGGAGATCCGCCGCGCCGTGGTGTTCGGCGTGAACAACCTGGTGTCGGACGCGCCGGTGTCGCGCATCGACCTCCTCCTGTGCCGCAACGTCTTCATCTACCTGGACTCCGACCTGCAGAAGCGGGTGCTGGCGCGCTTCCAGTTCGCGCTGCGCCGCAACGGCCAGATGGTGTTGGGCCGCTCGGAGCTCATCCCCTTCGCGGCCCGGCTCTTCCGGCCCATCGACCTGGCCCGGCGCATCTACCGCAAGGATGGGCACGTGGAGCTCACCAGCACGACGCAGGACCGCCTGCCACCGGAGCCCATGAGCCTGGCGCGCATCCTCGAACCCAGCCTGGACTTCGAGCGCTCCTTCCTGCGCAACCTCCTGGACTCGCATCCCTGTCCGCACATCGCGACGGACAATGACGGCACGGTGACGCTGTGGAGCCGCGCGGCGGCCCGGATGTGGAACCGCAACGAGGGGGAGATGCTGGGCAAGAAGCTGGCCGCGCTGGGCCTGGCGGGCCTCAGCGGCGACCTGCTCGTCGAACAGAGCCAGCGCGTGCGCTCCGGCAGCTCCGAGCGGGAGGTGGCCGACGGGGTGATGGAGGTCTCCAACGGGGAGCCCCTCGCCCTGCGCGTCCAGGTGGTGCCCCTGCGCGAGTCGGCGGGAGGGCGGCAGGGCCTGCTGTACACCGTCCACGACATCACCCACCTGCGCGGCGTGGAGCAGAACCTGCGCACGGCGCAGGAGGAGCTGCAGGCCATCCAGGTGCGGATGCAGTCCTCCACGGAGGAGCTGCGCGCGTCCAACGAGGAGCTGGAGACGACCAACGAGGAGCTCCAGTCCGCCAACGAGGAGCTGCAGACGACCAACGAGGAGCTCCAGTCCACCAACGAGGAGCTGGAGACGACCAACGAGGAGCTCCAGTCCGCCAACTCGGAGCTGGACGCCACCAACCGCGAGCTGGCGCACCGCACGCTGGAGATGGACGCGCTCACCTTCTGCCAGCGCACCATCATCCGCACCCTGTCCGCCGCGGTGCTGGTGCTGGACGGCGACGGCCGCATCACCACCTGGAACCTGGCCGCGGAGCGGCTCCTGGGCCTCACCGAGCGCGAAACGGTGGGCCAGCTCCTGTGGTCCCTGCACGTGCCCGCGCTGAAGCGCGCGCTGGTGCTCAAGCTGCGCCGCCACCTGCAGGAGAATCGCTCGCTGCGTCTGGATGGCATCCCCTATCAGCTGCCGCACGGGGGCAAGGGGAGCGCCACGCTGGTGGCCACGCCGCTCGTCACCGACACGCACGTGCTGGGCTCCATCATCCTCTTCGAGGACACCACCCGGGCCTCCGCCCTGCTGGAGGAGAACCAGCGCCTGCGGGAGAAGCTCAAGGCATGAGCCCGCGCCGCGAGCCCCCGCCCTCCACCGTCCCGGGCCCCAGCGTCCGGGAGTCCCAGGGACTCCTGCGCAAGTACCGCGAGCTCATGAAGAAGCACACCGCCCTGGTGCGCAAGTTGGGGGAGAACACCCGGCGGCAGGTCATCACCCTCAAGCTGTCGCGCTGGGCGCTGGAGACCAGCGACAGCGCGCTCGCGATGATGAACGCCACCAGCGTGGTTCTGGCCAACAGCCGCTGGCACGCGCTGGGGCGGCTGCGTGGCCCCTGGAGGCGCGAGGACGACGGCGCGGAGCGGATGGCCCTGCGCGACGTGGGCCAGGCGGAGGCCGCGGTGGTGCTCGCGCTCACCGAAGGCGGCGCGCGCATCACCCGCTACCGTCAGGCGCGCGAGGCCCAGCCCCGGGTGCTGGAGGTGCGCATCGAGCGCGTCACCGGCCAGATGCAGGGACAGGTGCTGGTGCTCGCGCGCGACATCACCGAACAGGCGCGCGCCGAGGAGGAGCTGGCGAGCGCGCGCGCCACCCTGCTGGAGCGCGAGAAGGTGCGCGCCCTGGGGGAGCTGGCGGCGGGCATCGCGCACGACCTGCGCGCCACGCTCAACGCCATGCGGCTGCGGCTGGAGCTGCTCCAGCGCGAAGTGAGCCCCACGGGCCAGGGCCAGCAGCACATGGACGCGCTCGTGAGCATCGTGTCCGACGCGGAGGCGCGCGTGGGCCGGCTCCAGGACTTCTCCCGCGGCAAGCACGGCACCGCCCTGGAGCCCGTCCAACTGGCCCACGTGGTCCACGACGCGGTGGACATCGTCCGGGGCGGCATCGAGCACCAGGCGCGCCAGGGCGGCCATCCCCTGAGCCTGGACGTGGCGCTGCCCGAAGGGCTTCCCCGCGTGGCAGGTTCGGCCATGGAGCTGCGCTACGTCGTCATCAACCTGCTCATCAACGCGCGCGACGCCATGCCCCGGGGCGGCGCCATCCGCGTGCGGGCCTTCAAGGCCGGGAAGGCCGTGCGGCTCGTGGTGGAGGACGAGGGCACGGGCATCCCGGAGGAGCACCTGCCGAACATCTTCAAGCCCTTCTTCACCACCAAGGGCGAAAAGGGCACGGGCCTGGGGCTGTCCATGGCCCACGGAGTGGTGACGCAGGCGGGCGGCACGCTCACCGCGGCCAACCGCCCGGAAGGGGGCGCGGTGTTCACGCTCACCTTCCCCGCGCTGAAGGCCGCTCCGGCGCACGGCGGAGCGCGCTGACCCGGAGCTTCAGCCCGTCTGCTCCGACTCGTCGGAGACCCCGAGCTCCGGAGGCTCCACGGACGCCGCGCCGGCCGGAGGCGCCGCGAGCACCGCCCGGCGCAGCAGCTCCACCTGGGACTCCGCCGTGCGGGCGCGCTCCTCGAAGCGTCGCGCGGAGTGGTCATGGCCACGCTCCCGGGCCCGGGCGGCCAGCCGGCGCGACAGGGACGCGCTCTCCTCCAGCGCGCGCAGCGCGGCCCACAGCGCGCCGTCCAGCTGGTTCTGCTGCGAGCCGGACAGCGCCTCCCCCGTGTACGCGTGGCCCGTGCGGCAGCGGAAGCGCAGCAGGCTGCCCTCCTCCAGCTCGAAGAGCACGCCGCCGCAGTCCGGGCAGCCGTAATAGGACGGCTTCGCGTACTCCACCGGCGAGGGAGGATCGCCCATGGCGGGAAGGTCCACCGACATCACCTTCACCTCCGTCTCCGCCTGCCGCGACCGCTTGCGCGAGCGCGGAGCCACGGGCGTGTCCACCAGCTGCGTCAGCAGCGCCCCCATCTCCGCCAGGGGCACGCAGTAATCCACCGCCACGAGCTCCAGCGCGCTCCGGGGCATGTCCGGGCAGAGCGCGTCGCGCGGTTCCTGCACCACCGCCAGCCCGCCCTCCCGCTTCACCGCCATCAGGCCGCTGGTACCGCAGTCCAGCGCGCCGGTCAGCACCACGCCCACCACGCGCGTGCCGTACGTGAGCGCGGCCGAGCGGAACAGCGGATCCACCGCCGGCCGGTGCCCGTTCTCCCTGGGCCCCTTCACCACCTTCACGCGGCCCGGCTCCACCAGCAGATGTCTGTCATTGGGCGCCACGTAGATGCGGCCCGGCGCCAAGGCCTCTCCGTCCCGAGGATGGTGGGCCGGCAACGGACCGGCGCGGGAGAGGATCTCCGGCAGGTAGCTGCGGTGCTGGGCCGGCACGTGGAGCACCAGCAGCACGCTGGCGGCCAGGTCCCCAGGCAGTCGCCGCACCAGTTGGGTCAGGGCCTCCACCCCGCCCATGGAGGCGCCGATGACGATGATGTCGTGGCGTTGCAAGTTCCCATCCCCCAATCCGGAAGCGCGAACAGACCTCGCCGCGTCTGTTTCAAGCTAGGCAGGCATGGAACCCCGTGCGGACGGGCCCGGGGAGGCACGGCACCGCCGCCTGGCAGGGGGTCAGCCTGGGTCCTCCGGAGGGGCGCGCCCCGCGGACATCGCGAGCGGCGCCAGGTGGGCCCTCTGCGCGGACACCGCCGCCTCGGCGTCCGCTCTCGCGGCCTCGGCTTCCGCCCGGCGGGCCTGGGCCGCGTGGACGGAGGCCTCGCGCTCCATCAGGCCGACGTGGACCCGGGCCCGCTGACCGTCCCCCGCGGCCCACGTCCGCTCGGAGTCGTTGCCCCCCAGCATCGCCACGGCCTGATCCGCCAGTGAGACGACCTTCAGCGCCTGGGCCCGCTGCACGCAGGCCTGGGAGAGGACGCCATAGGCCTCCGCCTGCGCCCGGGCCGCCGTGGCCTCCTGCCGCCGGGCCGCCGCCCGGGCCTCCAGGGCGTGCCCCCGCGGGTCCGTCCGCCCTGCCTTCCGTTGGGATGTCATCAGGTCCTTCCTGGTGGGAGGCCACCTACATGCCCCGTGGCGCGCACACCCCTCAAAGCTAGGAACGCCCTCCAGGGCTGCCCACCCGCCAGGACGAGGCGTGTGGTTCCAATCGGAAGTTTCCAGAAAATTCCAGGGAGGCTGGCCAGGAAGGAGAGGGGTGGGTCATACTCGGGAAGTGCCCGGGTCACTGTCATCCTTGGGGCGGCATCCTGCCGACCAGGGCACCCAACTGTCGGTTCCAGGGGGAGCCACCATGTCGGAGATCAAGATTCGCGTCCTCATCGTGGACGATGACCCGGACCAGCTCGCGCTGACCGAACGCTCGTTGTCCTCGTACAACTTCGAGGTCCGCACCCACCGCTCGTCCCTGGGGGTCTCCAACCTGGTGCGCACCACGGCGCCGGACCTGGTGCTCCTGGACGTGAACATCCCCGCGCTGAGCGGCGACAAGGTGCTGGCGCTGGCCCGGCAGCAGGCGCCGGAGAACACCCGCTTCGTCCTCTACTCCGCCTCCGACGAGTCGAAGCTGCGCGCGCTGGCGCTGGCGGCGGGCGCGGACGGCTACCTGTCCAAGAGCACGCAGGGCGCGGACCTGGCGCGCAAGCTGGAGCGGCTGCACAAGCGCCCGCGCGTCGCCGCCGGCACCTGAGGCCCGCTACAACGGGGCTCATTCGCCCACGAGCGCGCCGACCTCCAGGAACACCTGCCGGAAGTCACCCTGCGCGCCCACGAGGCGCAGGTTCTGCGCCAACCCCCCGGTGGCCCGGAAGAACATCATCGCCTCCGGGGGCGGCCGGATGCGCATGATGCGCGCGGCGTTGCGCGTGAAGTGGTTGCGCATGTCGCGGTTGATGTCGCAGGTGCCGTAGTCATACGGCGAGCTGCGCATGGGCCGCCCGGCGATGTGGAGCACCTCGCGCAGGAGCAGCTCCGCCTCCGCCTCCGGCAGCTCCACGGAGAAGCCCACCTCGCGGCACAGGCCCAGCACGTCCAGCGTCTCCAGCCGCAGCGCCTGCTGGAACATGCGGCGGTTGGCCGTGACGAAGCCCGGGCTGAAGCGCTTGATGGAGCCGAAGTCCAGCAGGCCCATGCGCCCGTCCGGCATCACCATGAAGTTGCCGGGGTGCGGGTCGGCGTGGATTTCGCCCGCGTCCAGGAAGGGCCCGTAGGTGGCGCGGATGAGCTGGCGCGCGACCCGGAAGCGCTCGTCGGGGCCCGGCGACGTCGTCACCCAATCCTTGAGCGTCTGGCCTTCCAACAGCTCCAGCGTGAGCACGCGGTGGGCGCTGCGCTCCTCGATGACCTGGGGCACGTACAGGTCCGGCAGACGCGCCACGCTCTTCGCGAAGCTCCGCGCGAGCTTCGCCTCGCGGCGGTAGTCCAGCTCCAGCATGAGCTCGTCGCGGAACTCCTGGAAGTACGCGGTGCCGTCCATCATCCGCGACGTCTTGGACACCGTCTTCACGACGAAGCCCAGGTTGTCCATGTCGTGGCCCATGGACACGTCGATGCCGGGGTACTGCACCTTCACGGCGACGGGGCGGCCGTCGTGCAGCACCGCGCGGTGCACCTGACCGAGCGACGCGGCGGCGAGCGCTTCCGGGGAGAACTCCTTGAACAGCGCCTCCGGCGGCGCGCCCAGCTCCTCCTGCACCACGCGCGACACCTGCGCGTAGGACATGGCGGGGGCCTGGTTCTGCAGCCGGGCCATCATCTGCCGCACCTCTGGCGTGAGCAGGTCCGGGTCCATGGACAGGGCCTGGCCCAGCTTCATGGCCGCGCCCTTCATCTCCCCCAGCGTGGCCACCAGCTTCTCCGCGGTGCCCAGGCTGAGCAGCTCCGAGGGGTTCGTCCCGGAGAGCTTCTTCGCGCCCGTCTTGAGCACCTCCGAGCCCACGTGCAGGGAGAGGCCCGCCAGCTTGCGCAGGCGGTTGAAGCGCCCCTGGGGCGGCAGCTTGTCGTCGGGTTCGGAAGCCATGGGAGAGGAAAGGATTAACGAAGACTCCTCTCCCATACGCAAGACGCCCCGGGGTGAATGCGAGCCCGGCACCCCTACCGGGGAGCGGCCGAGCCCCGCACCCGGGCCCGGAGGAAGCGCCAGCGCTTGAGCCCCTCCAGGTCCAGCGGGTCCGCGCGGACCGCCAGCTCGTAAGCGGCGAGCGCCTCCTCCAGCCGGCCCACGGACGCGAGCGCGTCTCCGGACAGGCGGTGGACGGCGGCGCGGCCCTCGCGGCCGGTGTTGCCCGCGAGGAAGCGGCGGCGGCACTGCTCCAGCATGGTGGCGGTGAGGCCCGCGGCGAGGCACCGCTCGATGCCCTCCACGTTGCCGAGCGTGGCGTCGTACTCCACGCGCCGCTCCACGTGGCCCAGCGTGTGGAGCGCTCCGGCCATGCGCTCCAGCGCGCGGTCCACCTGGGCGCGCTGGCCGTCCGACAGCGGGCGGGCCTTGAGCAGCTCCAGCGCCCCGCGAGCGCGCTGGGCCGCGGTGCGCACGGACTCCAGCGTGGCGTCGCGCGGCAGCTCCAGCACGGCGTACGGGTCCCCGGCGAGCCGCCGGCGGAACCCCTGGAGGACGGCCTCTGCTTGCGCGTCCTCGGGCGTGGGGATGGCGGCGGTGGCGGCGGCCTGCGCGGACGTGGCGCGGGGGGCGTTGCGAAGCTGGGCCAGCTGGGCCTGGAAGGCGGGGCTGGCGTCGCGCAGCTGCACGCCGAAGCCCGGGGACATGTTCCACGACTGGGCCTGCTCGGCGGTGACGTGGCGCACCACCTGCGCGGTGCACGGCAGCTCGCCGCCGGGCAGCCGCAGCACCAGCGACACCTCCGACAGGAGCGCGGGCGGCGGGGTGGCCAGCTGGAAGAAGAGGCCGGAGCGGCCCACCCACTCGCCCTTGAGCTCCACGGGGGCCTGCGTGCCCTGGCCGCGCAGCAACACGGTGAGCGGAGGTGCGGAGGGTGCGGGCGGCGGCGCGAGCGATGCCTCCAGGGCCGTGCGCAGCTCCGCGGCGGAGGCGAAGCGGTGTTCGGGCCGCTTGGCCAGCGCGCGCAGGAGCACCCGCGACAGGGCCTCCGGCACGGCGGGGTTCAGTTCGTGCGGCGGGACGGGCTCCTTCTGCAGGTGACCCACCAGGATTTCGGCGGCGGTGCGGCCGTAGAAGGGCACCTGGCCGGTGAGCAGCAGGTACGCGAGCACGCCGGCCGCGTACAGGTCGCTGCGCGCGTCCACGATGCCGTCGCCGCACTGCTCGGGGGCCATGAACTCCGGCGTGCCCAGGAGGACGCCCACTTCGGTGGTCATCTCCCCGGCGGGGCGGGACAGGAGCTTGGCGATGCCGAAGTCGAGCAGCTTCACCCGCTGCTTGCCGCTGGGGCTGGGGACGAGGAAGACGTTGGCGGGCTTCAGGTCGCGGTGGACGATGCCGTGCGCGTGCGCGGCGCCCAGGGCGTCACACACCTGCACCATCAGGTCCACCACCAGCGCCGCGGCCATGGGGCCGCGAGCGAAGTTGGCCAGGCTGTCGCCCTCCAGGTACTCCATGACCAGGTACGGGCGCCCTTCGCGCGAGTCCAGGTCATAGAGGGTGACGACGTTCTCGTGCTGCACCAGCGTGAGCGTGCGGGCCTCGGAGAGGAAGCGCGCGACGAGCTCCGGGGCCTGGGCCAGGTGCGCGTGGAGCACCTTGATGGCCACCCGCTTCTGGATGAGCGTGTGCTCCGCGAGGAACACGGTGCCCATGCCGCCGCGGCCCAGCTCGCGCACGACGCGGAAGCGGCCGAACTCCTGGCCCACGAGGGAAGGCACCACGGGCGTGGGAGACGACATGGGCGTGGGCGGAGCGGGCAGCGACGCCGCGGGTCCCGGCGGCGGCGTGCCAGCGTAGAGGAGCGTGCCGCCGTTGAGGTCCAGCCCGCGCATCAGCGTGGGACACGCCTCCGCGTCCGAGTGGGGCTGACCGCAAGAGCAGATGAGAGGCGACTGGGCGAGCACGAGGGACCGGTAACCAGGGAAGGCGATGCGGGGGTAAGGACAGCGTCAGCGGCCGATGCGAGCGGTGTGCCAGGAACCGGGATTTTCCGGTTCGCGCGGACGGGCGCGCCAACCGGTTGATCCGCTTCGCTTTTGCGACACTCGGATGCGGCCTGGGTCCCAGCTCATCGGCAGACACCCCTCGGTTGCGGGGAGTTTTTACAGCCCCGGGACGGAACAGTTTTCCGTCCAGCACATCCCAATACGTTCAGCCCGCAAGACCTTGGGCAACTTCCGCCCTGCCTTCCCTTCAACCGTCCTGCCGCGCCGCGAAAGTCCCTCAACGATGACAGCACGCGGTGCGGGTTTCCAGTGCGCAGCGACACGAACATCCACGCTGGAAAACATCTCGTTCAGTCTCGAAGTAAGCCGCGATTGCGCGGATGGCAGTGGGAGCCTGGAAGGCCCTGTAGCGCGTGAGGAACGTACGGATCCGATGGTGTCAGGAGGCCGACAAATCGGCCTGGGATGAAGTGTCCTGCGCGGATGGCGGGGGTTTCCGGGCTTCTGGCGGGACGCGGCTGCGTGCGGTGGGGACGCGGGGTCCGTCACCCGTCCTGCATCAACTTCTTCAGCCAGAACCAGCGCCCGTTGGAGCGGAGCGCGCCGGCCAGGAACTCGGAAAACGAGCTGGCTATCTGGGGGCACTGCGCTGGATCCGGGAAGCGTTCGCGGAAGCCGTCGCGCAGGGGATAGCGGCCGTCGTGCTGCTGGCTCACGTCGAGCAGGACGTAGTTCCCATCGCGGACCTCGCAGAGGGCGTACCAGGACGCGGGCCCCGCCCGGTCCGTGTCGTCCTGGCTCATGACGATCCGCGCGCGGCGGAGCTCCGACAGCGGGGGGAAGGAGAACGCGGGGTCGACGCGGTCGAACAGGTCCGCGCCGTCGCAGTGCAGGTAGAAGGCGCGGAGGTCCGGGTCCAAGCGCCATCCGACGCGTTGCTCGAAGGCATCGAGCTGCGCGGGGGTCGCGGGAGGGCGTGCGTGGTGGAGGCGCGAGACCTCTTCGAGCAGGGCACTCATCGACATGGGGTTACTCGCCATAGGGGTAGTTCGGGCCCACGCCGGTCCACGGGGGCTGGTTCGCGTAGCACTGGGCCTACAGCCCGTTCAGCGTCTGATGGATGTCCTTGGGGAACGGGATGATGTTGTCCCAGTCCGTGGGATTGCCACCATGGCTGAGGTCCCGGATGTGGTGGCCCTGGTAGGGCTTCCCGTTGGCCTCGGTGGGCCATGCACCGAAGCGCTCGGCCCAGCGGCCTCGGAATCCGTCGCGGATGTTGTCCCAACGGTCGCGGGCCGCGGCATTCTGGGCCGTGGTAAGCGTCCCGTAGTTGCAACAACATTGCGTCATGCCAAACCGGCTCCCTGCTCGCACAATCGAGCCCTCGAAGTCCATCTTCACGTCCGCGAGCCACATGCAGCCCTGAAGGACATAGCCGGTGCCAGAACACTTCTCCCGGCAGTAGTCCATGAGCTGGGCGCTGCACTGCCATGGGCCGTAGTGAATGACGGTGCGGAACTGCCCACCTCCGGGCACGTTCACCAAGGGGCCCACCCACTTCCGGGCACTGCTGGTGGGAGTGGGCGTCGGCCCTTCGGCGCATGTGCTGAGGAATAAGGTACTCACCAGCAGGAATCTGCACGGCCAGGCGGGTTCATTGCTCTTGATTGTCATGGCCGCACCCTGCTGCTCGCCGAAGCGGACCGAGTTCGCGGGCGTGCGGTCGACCGGGGTGCCGTTCGTCCTGTCACCGGAAACGTCGTGGGCTCGCGGCTGGCGGACCGTGCGTTGATGGCCACCCTTACGCCATGAGCACGCAAGCCCCGCGCAGGCTGAACGACGGGAACTCGCTTCCTCCCATGGGCTTCGGCACCTGGCCGCTCACGGGCGACGAAGCGGCGGTGGCGGTGGAGACGGCGCTGGACCGGGGCCACCGGTTGGGCGGCGACCCGAACGTGCACGTCGAGCTGTAGGGGGAGCAGGCCATGAGGTTCCATCGCAAGGTGGGAGTGCTTGCATTGGCGCTCGCGTCGCTCACCGCGTGGGCGGAGGACGCGGTGGACTTCTCCACGCGTCCCACCGGCACACTGGAGGTGGTGGCGCGCTTCGATGGGCCGGGCCCATCGGGCATCGCGGTCACGCCGGACGGGCGCGTGTTCGTGGGCTTCCCGAGACACGCGGAGGACCACAAGGGCGCGACGCTGGCGGAACTGGTTCGAGGCACGCTGGTCCCCTTCCCCAACGCGGCCATGAGCCTGCCGTCGAACCTGCCCGCCGCGCAGCGCCTGCTGTCCGTGCACGGGATGACCACCGATTCAAAGGGCAACGTGTGGGTGATCGACGACGGCAAGCGCGCGGGCATCCAGGGCATCCCGGATGGCGGGGCCAAGGTCGTGGGCTTCAACCCGGCGACTCGCGAGGTCATCGCCAGCGTGGTGATCCGCGCGCCCGCGCTGCTGCCTGACAGTCACCTCAACGACCTGCGCGTGGACCTGACCCACGGCGCGAAGGGCACGGCGTACATCAGCGATTCCTCGTTCGGCACGTCGCCCGCGCTCGTGGTGGTGGACCTGGCCACGGGGAGGCAGCGCCGGGTGCTGGCCACGCATCCGTCCACCCAGCCGGAGCAGGACTTCCTGGCGCTGCTGGAGGGAAAGCCGCTGCGCTACGACCCGAAGCACCCGACCTTCCCAGTGGGCGGAGCGGACGGCATCGCGCTGAGCACGGACTCACGCCGTCTGTATTACGCGCCGCTGACGAGCCGACGGCTCTACAGCATTCCGACGGACGTGGTGTCGGACCTCGACGTGCCGGAGCGCACGTTGGCGGCGGCGGTGAAGGACGAGGGAGAGAAGGGCTTCGCGGATGGCCTGGCCATGGACACGCAAGACCGGCTGTACATCACCGATGGCGAGCACCACTCCATCCTGCGCCGCTGGCCAGATGGCCACTTCGACGTGGTGGCGCGGGATGCGCGCATTGTCTGGCCTGACGGCATCTTCGCCACGGCGGGACATGTCTACGTGACGCTCGGGCAGTGGAACCGGCTGCCGTCGTTCAATGGCGGCAAGGACCTGCGCGAACCGCCCTATCTGTTGATGCGCGCACCCCTGGAGACAACGGCTCCGGTGGATGCCACACGGATGAAGAAGTGAGGAGCAAGGCCATGCGTTTACGGTTTGTGTGGAGGGTGGCCCTGGTGACCGTGCTGGGGCTGGGCGGAGCCGCCTGGGACCGCGAATCCGCTGCCACGGCGCCAGGACAAGCACCTGTCTTCAGCTACTGGCACAACTGGACGGATGACCATGGGGTCAGCCACATGACCCGGTGTCCCGTGCGGAGCTTCGACCTGAAGAGCATGTCTCCGCCCGCCGATCCGCAATGGCAGGCACACCAGCCGCCCGGCGGGGCCCAGGTCGTCTTCACGGTCCAACCCAACGGATGGAATGGATCCTGGCACGAGGACCCGAAGGTCCAGTGGATCATCCCCCTCTCCGGAACATGGTTCGTCGAGGCGATGGACGGCACACGCGTGGAGCTGGGGCCAGGTCAGGTGTCCCTGGGCGAGGACCTGAACACCCGGCCGGACGCACAGGGCCGAAAGGGCCATCTCTCCGGGAACGTCACCCCCGGTCCCGTGACGCTGATGGTCGTGCAACTCGCGGAGAAGCCCACCGTCAATCAACCGTGCCGGTTCAAGTGACGGCGGATGTCTTCGCTATGGCGGCGCGAACTGGACGTCTGGCTTCACGTCCGCCAGCAATCCGAGCACTTCATCCCGGTAGGGCAATCCCGCCTGCGCCCCCAACCGCGTCGTCGCGATGGCGGCGGCTGCATGCGCGAAGCGCGCGGCGGAGAGGAGCGGCTGGGACTCGGCGAGGGCGACACAGAGGGCAGCGGAGAAGGCATCCCCCGCTCCGGTGGTATCCACTGTGTCCACCGGCAGCTCAGGCAGCCACGCCTCTTCCTCCCGCGACACCAGCAGACTGCCCCCAGGCGCCGCGATGATGGCCGCCCCCACGCCGCGCATCAGCAGATTGCGAGCAGCCCGCCGCGCGGAAGCACGGTCATGCACCCGGACGCCCGTCAGCGTCCGCGCCTCGGAGGCGTTGGGCCGGATGACGTGCACATCCTCCAGCAACACCTCCGGCAGCGGCACGGCCGGCGCGGGATCCAGCACCACCCGGACACCGGCCGCTCGCGCCAGACGGACCGCCGCCTGGACCGCGTCCAGCGGCACCTCCAATTGCACGAGCAATACCCTCGCGGTGGCGATCCGCTCCGCGCTCCGCAACACATCCCGGATGGAAAGTCTGTGATTGGCGCCCGGGGAGAAGAAGGTCTGCTTCCTCCCGTGTCCATCCACCATCACCAGCACCGCGCCAGAAGGCGCCTTCGGATCAGGCACCACCCCCTCCAGCGCGACGCCCTCCCGTTCCAGCAACGCCACCTGCCTCAGGCCACGCCCATCCGTCCCCACCCGCGCCACCAGCGAGGCTCGCGCCCCCAGCCTCACGGCGGCCACCGCGCCGTTGGCTCCCTTGCCTCCGAGCGCCTCCTGGAAGACGTCACCCTCGGCGCTGCCTCCCGGCTCAGGCAGCGACGGCCCGCGCACCAGGTAGTCCGTGGCCACGCCCCCTACCACCACGATGTGCGGGCTCATGGCGGAGCCTCGCCGGACGGCTGTTGCCGTGCTGCCGTGGCCAGGTGCTGGAGGAACCAGTCCCGGGCCAGCCGGGCCGCCTGCTCCAGCGTCCCCGGCTCCTCGAAGAGGTGGGTCGCCCCGGGGACAATCTCCAGCCGTTTGTGCGTGCGCAGCGCCGCCAGCGCCTCCTGATTGAGCGCAATCACTTGCGTGTCATCTCCACCCACGATGAGCAGGGTGGGCGCCCGCACCGCCGGCAGCACGGCACCCGCGAGATCCGGTCGACCGCCCCGGGACACCACCGCCTGGATGGCTTCGGGCATCCGCCCCGCGGCCACCAGCGCCGCACCCGCCCCCGTGCTCGAACCCATCAACCCCAGCGGCTGGCCTCCCAGCCCTGGCACCCGTTCCAGCCACCGCGTGGCTCCCACCAGCCGCCGCGCCAGCAACTCGATGTCGAAGCGCAGGTGCCGCGTCCGCCGCTCCGCCTCCTCCTCCCCCAGCGTGAGCAGGTCCATGAGCAGGGTCGCCAGCCCCGCCTGCTGCATCACTCCCGCGACGTACCGGTTGCGCGGACTGAAGCGGCTACTGCCGCTGCCATGCGCGAACAGCACCACGCCCGAAGCCGACTCCGGCACGCTCAGCGTTCCCTCCAACCCCACGCCGGGCTCCGCCTCCAGCCGCACCGCGTGCTCTGAAATTCTGTGCTCAGCCATGTCTCAAACCTCCGCTGGACTCACGGCGCCACCGTGCGCCGCGCGCGCCAACAGCTCGCGCACCTCGTCGTCGGTGGTCTGCGTGAAGTCCTCGAACCATTGGCCCACCGCGTAGAACGGCTCTGGGGTGTGGACGCAGACGACCGCGTCCGCTTCGCGCTCGAACTCCGCGCACGTCTCCGGCGCGCCCACCCCCACGCCCACCACGATGCGCGCGGGCTTCTGCTGACGAAGCGCCCGGAGCGCCGCCCGCATCGTCGAGCCCGTGGCCAGCCCGTCATCCACCAGGATCACCGTGCGCCCTTCGACCCGCGCGGGAGGCCTGCCGTCGCGGAAGAGCTGCTCCCTCCGGACCAGCTCCCGCCCCTCGCGCTCGGCGGCCGCGGCGATGGCCGACTGGGAAATCCCCAGCCTTCGCACGACACCCGCGTTGAGGACCGTGACGCCTCCGGTGGCGATGGCCCCCATGGCCAGCTCCTCGTGCCCCGGCGTGCCGAGCTTGCGCACCACGAACACGTCCAGCGGCACCCCGAGGATTCGAGCGACCTCGAAGCCCACGGGCACACCGCCGCGCGGCAACGCCAACACCAACAGGTCACCCCCTCCGCCAAGCAGGACGCGGAGCCGTTGGCCCAACGCACGGCCGGCGTCGACGCGGTCTCGAAACAGTTGCATGCCATGCCCCAGGGTCCGGAGAAGACGTCCTCCTCCTTGAGGTGGAAGACATGTCGGATGGCAGCAAGGGCACCCTGCCCGCCCGCTCGCATCACGCCCGAGTGACTGATTCAGCCATCAACCATTAACAAACATTTACATCCGACTTCGTGCACATGACGCGAGGCGTTACCTGCCTATGGTCTGTTCCGCGTCAAACCCCGCACGAGTGCGTCAAAACCCAACGCAGGGAGTCCCCATGTCGAAGGTCTACGAAGCTCCGGGTCAGAAGGGCAGCAAGGTCGAGTACAAGAGCCGTTACGGCAACTACATCGGCGGTGAGTTCGTCCCGCCCGTGAAGGGCCAGTACTTCGAGAACATCAGCCCCGTCACCGGCCGCCCCTTCTGCGAGATTCCCCGCTCCACGGCGGAGGACATCGAGAAGGCGCTCGACGCCGCGCACAAGGCGAAGGACGCGTGGGGCCGTACCGCCGCGGGCGAGCGGGCCAACATCCTGCTGAAGATCGCCGACCGCATGGAGCAGAACCTGGAGATGCTCGCCGTCTCCGAGACGTGGGACAACGGCAAGCCCATCCGCGAGACGCTCGCCGCGGACCTGCCGCTCGCCATCGACCACTTCCGCTACTTCGCCGGTTGTATCCGGGCGCAGGAAGGGTCGCTCAGCCAGTTGGATGACAACACCGTCGCGTACCACTTCACGGAGCCGCTCGGCGTCGTGGGGCAGATCATCCCGTGGAACTTCCCGCTGCTCATGGCCGCATGGAAGCTGGCCCCCGCGCTCGCCGCCGGCAACTGCGTGGTCCTCAAGCCCGCGGAGCAGACCCCCGTCACCATCCTCAAGTTCGCGGAGCTGGTGGGCGACCTGCTCCCCCCCGGCGTGTTCAACATCGTGAACGGCTTCGGCATCGAGGCCGGCAAGCCGCTCGCCAGCAACAAGCGCATCTCGAAGATTGCCTTCACGGGTGAGACGACCACCGGCCGCCTCATCATGCAGTACGCCTCCGAGAACATCATCCCCGTCACCCTGGAGCTGGGCGGCAAGTCCCCCAACATCTTCTTCGAGGACGTCTTCGCCAAGGACGACGACTTCGCCCAGAAGGCGCTGGAGGGCTTCGCCATGTTCGCCCTCAACCAGGGCGAGGTCTGCACCTGCCCGTCCCGCTCGCTGGTCGCCGAGCGCTTCTACGACGACTTCATCGCCAAGGCGGTGGAGCGCACCAGGCGCATCGTGCAGGGCAACCCGTTGGACGTCTCCACGCAGATTGGCGCGCAGGCGTCCAATGATCAGCTGGAGAAGATCCTCAGCTACCTGGACATCGGCAAGAAGGAGGGCGCCAAGGTGCTGACCGGCGGCGGCCGCAAGTCGCTGTCCGGCGCGCTGGCGGAGGGCTACTACGTGGAGCCCACCATCTTCGAGGGCCACAACAAGATGCGCGTGTTCCAGGAGGAGATCTTCGGCCCCGTCGTCGCGGTGGCGAAGTTCAAGGACGCCGAGGACGCGCTCGCCATGGCCAATGACACGCTCTACGGCCTGGGCGCCGGCGTGTGGACGCGCGACAACAGCACCGCGTACCGCATGGGCCGCGGCATCCAGGCGGGCCGCGTCTGGGTGAACTGCTACCACCTGTACCCCGCGCACGCGGCGTTCGGCGGCTACAAGCAGTCCGGCATCGGGCGCGAGACGCACAAGATGATGCTCAATCACTACCAGCAGACGAAGAACCTGCTCGTCAGCTACGACCCGAAGCCCATGGGCTTCTTCTAAGGACGCCCCGCATGCCCGTGCCGCGCGTCGAGGTCACGCCGGCCGCCGAGGCCCTGCTCCACAAGATGCAGGGCCTTCACGGTCCGCTCCTCTTCCACCAGTCCGGCGGCTGCTGCGACGGCAGCGCGCCCATGTGCTTCCCGCGCGGCGACTTCCGCGTGGGCCAGGAGGACGTGTACCTGGGCGACATCGTCCGCACGCCCTTCTACATGTCCGGCCCGCAGTTCGAGCTCTGGCGCCACACCCACCTCACCGTGGACGTGGTGCCCGGTCGCGGCAGCGGCTTCTCCGTCGAAGCCCCTGAAGGCGTGCGCTTCCTCATCCGCTCACGCCTGTTCACCGACGACGAGTACCGCGCGCTCGAACAGGAAGGGCCGCCGCCCAAGGGGCCCCAGCACTGAAGAGGCCGCGCCCTTCGCCTCCCTCACGTCTCCGGGGGAGGCGGGGGCGGCGCTTCGACCGTGTTCCGGGGCAGCCGCAGCGTGAAGGTGGCGCCCTGCCCTGGCTGGCTGTCCACGTCGATGCGGCCGCCCAGCGCCTCGACAATCTGGCGGCTGATGTAGAGCCCCAGGCCCATGCCGCCGTAGTGCCGCTCGCTCACGGCGCGCTCGAAGCGGCCGAAGAGGCGCGGCAGCGCGTCCGCCTCGATGCCGATGCCCTCGTCGCGCACCTCCACCCAGGCCTCGTCGCGCGAATCCACGCCCGCGCGCACCGACACCGGGTGGCCGGCGCCGTACTTCGCCGCGTTGGAGAGCAGGTTCACCAGCACCTGGTCCAACCGCAGCGCGTCCCACTGGCCCGTCAGCGTGCGCGGCAGCTCCAGTTCGAGCGTGCACCGCGCCTGGGCGAACACGTCCCCCAGGCGCTCCACCGCGTCGCGCGTCAACTGCACCAGGTCCACCTCCGCGCGCTCCAGCGACAGCTTGCCCAGGGACAGCCGGCTCACGTCCAGCAGGTTGTCCACCAGCGCCGTCAGCCGGAGCACCTGCCGCTGCGCGGTGTTGAGCCTCCCCGTCACGGGCCCGGGCGTGCCCACTGTCTCCAGCGCCCGGCCAATGAGGTTGTGCTGGAGGATGAGGCTGGTGAGCGGCGTCTTCAATTCGTGGCTCGCCACGGAGAGGAACTCGTCGCGCAGCCGCACCGCGGACTGGGCGTCGTGGAACAGGCGCGCGTTCTCCAGCGCCACGCTCACGCGCAGCGCCAGCTCCTCCGCCATCGTCACGTCCGCGGCCACCAGCGTGCGCTGTGGCTCCGCGGTGAACAGCGTGATGACGCCCAGCGTGCGGCCGCGCGCACGCAACGGCACCGACAGCACGGACGTGGGCGCCAGGCGATCCACCAGCGACCGGTGCTCGGCGCTCGTGGAGACGTCGTCGCAGCGCTTGAAGTCCAGTCGTGACAGGAAGCAGACCTCCCCGGTGCGGAAGCACTGGAGCGCCGGGTGCGCGGGCCCCCGGTCCGTGCCTCCCAGGGCCGCATGGAGGCGCGCGTCGTGCTCGGCCACGCGGTGGGCCGCTGTCACCCGCCGCAGGGTGCCGTCCGGCGCGGCCAGGTCCACCAGACAGCCGGTGGCCACGTGGTCCACCACCAGCCGCGCCACCTCCGGCAGCGCCTCCTCCACGTCGTCCAGGCGCAGCGCCAGCACGCGGCTCGCGTCCAGCAACAGCTGCAACCGCTCCTCGGCCTCCTTGCGCCGGGTGACGTCCGCCATGGCGCCGGTGAGCTCCGTCACCTTCCCGTCCGGTCCGCCGATGGACTGCCCCACGCTGTGCAGCCAGCGCACGCCGCCGTCGCGGCGAATCACCCGGAACTCCAGCTCGAAGAAGCCCGGCGGCTCACTCTGGTAGCGGTGGAACTCCGCCTCCACGTGCGGCCGGTCCCCGGGATGCAGCCGCGCCAGCATGTCGCCCACCGGCACCGACGAGTCCACCGCCGGCAGGCCCAACATGTGGTTGAGCGCCGCGTCGCGCAGCTCCTTGCCGCGCACCAGGTCCAGGCGCCAGGTCCCCATGTCGCCCGTCACCAGCGCCTGCCGCAGCCGCTCCGTGCGCTCGCGCAGCGCTTCGTAGAGCGCGGCCCGCTCCAGCGCCTGCGCGCACTGGTGCGCCAGCGCCTCCAGGAACGTGCGCTCCTCGGCGGGGAAGACGCGAGCCTCCGGCCACCCAAGCAGCAGCAGGCCCCGCGCGCGGGTCTCCCCCCACAGCGGCACCACCGCGCGAGCCCCCGGCCCCTGGCGGCGCGCGAACTCCGCGCCCTCCGGGTGGCGTGCGACGAACTCCTCCAGCGTCCCGAACCACTTCGCCTCGCGCCGGGGGGCCGGGTCCGTCCCGTCCGGCGGCCGGGTGAACGACGCCAGCGCGTCTTCCGGGTAGCCCAACACGCGCAGCGGGCGCATGAGGCCGTCCTCCTCCAACGCCAGCACCGCGACGCGCGTGGCCCCGCTCGCCTCCCACACCTCTCGCGCCAGCACCTGCGCCACCGCGTCCTCGGTGGCCGCGCGGGACAGGGCCGCCGTCACCGCCTGCAGCCGCGCCGTGCGTGCCTGGGCCTGACGGGCCTCGCCATACAGGCGCGCGTTGTCCAGCGACAACGCCGCCCGGCGGGCCAGCTCGCGCGCCAGCTCCAGGTCCTGCTCACCAAAGCGTCCGGCCGTACCGGACATCAATGACAGACTTCCCAGCACCCGCCCGCGCGCCACCAGCGGCACCACCATCACGGAGCGGCACCCCAGGCGCCACGTCTCCTCCAGGGCCGCGTTCCCCCGTGCCGCCGCCAGGAAGGCCTGTTCGGGCACGTCCGGGATGAGGCGGGCCTCGCCGGTGCGCAGCACGTGGGCCATGTTCTGGGAGCCGTTCTCCTGGAGGGCCCAGCGCTCTCCAATGGCATACACGGTGGGTACGAGCGAGGGGTCCCGGTGCGTCGCGGCCCTTCGCACCACCTGGTTCGAAGGCGTGACGACGTCCACCGCGCACCAGTCCGCGAACACCGGCACCACCAGCTCCGCCAATTCGCGCAGCACCGTGGGCTCGTCCAGCGACGACGCCAGCACCTCACCCGCGCGGGCCAGGAACGCGAAGCGGCCCTCCTCCGCGGAGGATGACACCTCGCGCGTGACGGACAGGGACACGGGCGCGACAGTCTCCACGGCGGCGGCCTCACGCGTGACGGCCTCGCCTCCGCTCCCGGACACGGGGACCCCGTCGTCCGCCGTCACGGCGGACGGCGGCGGTAGCTCGGTCGAAGGCTCGATGGACGGTTCGGGCATGGAGCGCGGGCCACGGCGTCACGGGGATGACGCCTCACCAGTGGGATGTTCCGATAATGACGGCCCCGACCTGCCACAAGCCTCCCCGGCCACCGGATTCCTGGCGAGTGTCCGGCAGGCAACCCGCCCGGCCTGCCTGCCCTCGCGCAGTGCCTCAGCCCGCCGCGACGTCCGGTGAAGGCGGGTTCCACCACACCGCCCCCTTCTCCTGGATGGCGGTGTGCGCCCGCTCCCGCAGCACCGCCTGCATCCTCGCGGCGTCCAGGGGCTGGAAGGCCGCGGCGGATTGCAGCGCGGCGTCCTGTTCGTTCGGGAAGCCCATCCCCATCAACATCACGTCCGGAGCCAACGTCAGCGTGTATTGCACGCACTCCGCCACCGACAGGTGCGGCGGCACCGGCGTGTCGCGCGTCTCTCCGCCGGAGCTCCCCGTGTCCCCCAACAGCTTGCCCGCGCCGAACGTCTTGAAGGACACCACGCCCACTCCGTGCGGTCCGCCAGGTCGCCAATGCCCACCGCCGTCGCGGTGAAGCCCGTGCGCCCGAGCACGCGGCGCGGGGTGAAGCGGGGAAGCGATGTCGTGGTCATGAGCAGTCCCTCCGTCAGGCCAGGGAGGAGAACAGCACCTCACCGCGCCTGGCGCCCCGTGCGGTTCTTGTCCCAGATGGCTCCGAGGATGAGCAGGTAGGCCATCAGGCGGACGACATACAGGTAGTGGATGCGCTCGGCGTCAAGGGTGGGCGCCAGCAGCGCGCCCAGCAGGTTGTGGACGCCCATCAGCGTGAAGGCCAGGGAGAACAGCGCGAACAGCCGGTCCTTCGACTGGCGATAGAAGCGCAGGAAGAACAGGGCGCACGCCAGGTACGCCATCAACACCGCGCCATCCAGCAGGATCTTCATCATGGCGTCCCCCCCATTGCGTCAGGACACGTCCCAGATGAGGCCGAAGAGCAGCACGCCGGCCCCCACCAGCGATGTAACGGTGCGCTCCAGCGACAGGTCGCTCGCGGGGATCAACACCAGGTCCACGAAGAGCAGCACGTTGTTCAGCGTGAAGACCGTGAAGCACAGGCCGCTGTAGAGCAGCAGCTTCATCCGCGTGCGCCGCCAGGCCCGCAGCAGCAGCACCGCGCACGCCAGACTCGTCAACGCGCACAGGATGTAGACCGCCTCAGCCATGTCCGTCGCCGTCCTTGTCCTTCTTGATCACGAACGCGTCCGCGAAGCCCCTCACCCTGTCCATGGGGCGTGAGAAGATGAACGAAATCACACTCACGCGCCGCGCCGAGTACGCCATCGCCAGCTCCGCCGTGGCCTGAACGTCCTCCGAGCGGCCGGGGCTGAAGCGGTAGGCGTCCTCCGCTACCCCATCCTGGAGAAGCAGCCCTCCTGTCTTCAGCTCCGCCATGCGGCGGGCCGCTGAGGCTTCGGTGATGCGCAGTTCCAGGGCAACCGCCGGCGCCGACCACGCCCGCTCCGTCCGGGCGCGAAGCAGGAGGAGCACCTCCAGCTTCTCGATGGAATCGATGTGCGTCGTGAGGAAGCGCTGGACCCGTGGTGAGAGGCCGGCGTCAGTCACGTCTCCACCTATGGACCCAGATACTTTGTGAATCAACCTTTTCGGTGGGGGCGGTTGTTCACAGTTACACACGAGCCCGGCCGCCTGCCTGGTCAGGGTACGTCACGCCAGGGGCCGCCTGATTCCGCCTAGTTGCGAACGCGGGGGGCGGGGGCGCGGACGCGGACGTCCATGCGCGCGTCGCCGGCCACCATGCTGCTCAGGGCCTCCGGCTGGGCCGGGGACAGGCGGGCCACGGCGCGCAGGGCGGCCACCAGGATGAGGGACTCCAGGCTGGAGGGCACGGACAGCCCCTCGGGGCCGGCCTTCACGGGCAGGGGCAGCCGGGGCGCGCGGCCGGCGGCGGTCAGCGCGTCCACGGCGTAGGCGGGGCGGGCCTCCAGCGACACGGTGATGGCGGGCAGGGCCTGCGCCTCCTTGTCGGCGCCGTGCACCTGGAGCTCCAAGAGCCGCCCCAGTGAACCGGGGGACAGGTAGAGGGCCAGTCCCGACGGGCCCTCGTCGTCGCCGTGGAATACGCAGCCTTCGTAGGTGTGCTCGTGCGCGCCCGTCACGTCCACGGTGAAGGCCTGGCTGTCATCCCAGTGCGTCCAGGGCTTCGCGTCCCAGAACTCGGTGGCGGCCTGGACGAAGAGCAGCGCCTTGTCGCTGCCCAGCCCGGACACCCCCATCTGGCCCCACGCGAGGAAGGTGGCGATGGCCGCCCGGGCGGAGAGCGCCGCCAGGGACGGCGGCGCCACGGACAGGCCCAGCGCCTCGGCGGCTTCCGCCAGGGCGGGCTCGCATGACACCTGGGATGGCTCCAGGCCGGCGATGAGGGCGCGCACGCCAGAGAGGTCCGTCTGTTCGAAGACGGGGGCGGACGGGTCGCCCGAGTCACCGATGCGCAGGTAGACGCCGGTGGTGCCCACGGAGAGGGGCACTGGACCCAGCTTGAGCAGGTGGAACATGGCGGACCCTCCGGGCACGCGGGCTTTCGCGTCACCCTCCCAGGACGCGAGGGTTCGCGTCCAGGGCCCTGCGGACCATCTTCATCAGGGCGCGGATGTCGAACGGCTTCTGGAGGAACTCCATGCCCGGGTGCAGGCGCTTGAGGCCGCTGACGTCCACTGCGCTCATGCCCAGCACGGGAATCTGGCGCAGCGTCGGGTCCTGCTGGATGCGCGCGATGAGCGCGGGGCCGTCCAGCACGGGCATCATCCAGTCCGTGAGCACCAGGTCCGGCTTCACCTCCGCCAGGCGCTCCAGGGCCTCGCGGCCATGGGACGCCGTGAGCACGCGGTAGCCCTCCTCCCTCAGAAGGTCCGCGAGCGCCTCCAGGATGCCCTGTTCGTCGTCCACCACCAGCACGGTCTCGGTCGCGGGAACCACGGAGCCTCTGGGGTCAGGAGTGGTTGCCCGGGAAGCGGGCGATGCCGGTGAGCAGCAACTCGGGCGACGGCTGGAAGGGCGGCTGGATCTCGATTCCCTGGGAGGTGATGAGGAACTCGCGCAGCGTCGGGTCGTAGTCCGCGTCGCGCAGCTTGAAGATGGACAGCAACCGCCTCAGGCGGCCATTGAGCTCCAGGTGGCGCATGAACAGCAGGTTCTCCGCCACGCCGGACAGGCCGGTGCCCAGGGGAACATCCATGTCCGGACCGAAGAGGCGCGGCGTCTCCAGCGTGAAGACGGTCGTCACACCGTGGCGTCGCAATTCCTGCGTGAGCGCGGCGAAGAAGGGGCTGATGCGCGCCGGCTCGTTCGTGGTCTCCACCATGGCGCTCAGGCCGTCCACGAACAGGCGTTTCACACCGCGTCTGCGCACGTCCTCCAGCAGCGTGTGCGCCACCAGGTCCAGGTTGCACTCGGCGGGCATGTTCCACTGGAGCACCAGCCGGCCGTCCTTCACCGCGCTGGCCAGGGACAACCCCACGTTGGCCGCCTTGTGCATCAGCCGGTCCGGCCCCTCGTAGAAGCTCACCATCAGGCAGGGCTCGCCCAGGCGCAGCCCTTCCGCCAGGTGGCTCACGCCGAGGATCGTCTTGCCGCACCCCGGGGGCCCCATCACCAGCGTGGTGGACGCCGCGGCGAAGCCCTCCGGAATCATGGCGTCCAGCGTGGGCACGCCGAAGCGCACGCGCTGCGTGCCCCAGTCCGGCGGCTGCGAGCGGCTGACCATCGTCTCCAGGCGGGGGAAGACCTCCAGGCCCGCCTCGGAGATGCGGAAGTGGTGCGAGCCATTGAGGCTGGCGCTGCCCCGGAACTTGCGCACCTGCAATTCGCGCCACGAACGCATGGCCGCCGTGCGCTCGCGCAGCTCCAGGATGCCGTCCACCATGGTGTATTCCGGGTGAACGGTGGGGCCCACGCTGCTCGTGAGCAGGAGCGCGGTGAAGCGGGACAGGCCGGCGGACACCTGGAGTTCGTGGATGAACTTCTTGAAGTCGCGGCTGCTGCCCGCGGCCTCCTGCGCCTGCACCAGGCCGTCCAGAACGAGGATGCCCGCGCCGTGGTTGCGCATCTCCCGGCGCAGGAGCTCCAGCAGGCCCGGCAGCCCCTGCTCCTCCAGCATGCGGAAGCCGCTGACGTAGTAGATGCGCTGGGGCAGTTGGGACGCGTCGAAGAACGCCATGCTGCGCAGGTTCGCCAGCATGCGCGAGTGCGACTCGGCCAGCAGCGTCACGTACAGACAGCGCGTGCCCTGTTGCGCCTGCGAGTAGCACAGCTGGTTGGCGAAGATGGTCTTCCCCGCGCCGGGCTCCCCCACCACGATGTAGACACCTGAGGCCACCAGGCCACCGCCCAGGATGGCGTCCAGTCCGGGAACGCCTGTCGCGATGCGCTCGAAGGCGGGAGGGTGCTGCTCGCTAGGGGACATGACGACCGCTCATACCGTAAAACCCGGGGTGTCGCCCTGGGAGATTCGCGCCGGGGCCCCCTGAACGCCTGGAGCCCTCACACCGTGGAAACCCTCGTCCGGTTCGCCGAAGGCCTGGGCCGCTTCTCCGCGCGCTTCGTCCCCAGCGCCTTCTCCATCGCGGTGCTGCTCACCCTGCTCACCATGGCGCTGGCCATGGGCTGGGTGGGCGCCGCGCCGCCGGTGGTGCTGGACGCGTGGGGCGGAGGCTTCTGGGAGCTGCTCACCTTCTCCATGCAGATGGCGCTGGTGATGTTCACCGGCTACCTGCTCGCGCTCACCGCCCCGGTGAAGGCAATGCTGGAGTGGGTGGCCGGCCTGCCGAAGAGCCCCCGGAGCGCCACCGCGCTGATGGCGGCGGTGTCCATGGCGCTCGCGTACTTCAACTGGGGCCTGTCGCTCGTCGCCAGCGCCATGCTGGTGCGCTTCATCGCGCGCAGGCGTCCGGACGTGGACTACCGGCTGCTGGTGGCCTGCGCCTACTTCGGCCTGGGCGCCACGTGGCACGCGGGCCTGTCCGCCTCCGCGCCGCTGCTGGTGGCGACGCCAGGGCACTTCCTGGAGAAGCAGCTGGGGGTCATCCCCATCGACCGGACGCTGTTCTCCGCCTTCAACGTGGGCCTCACGCTGGCCGCGGTGGCGCTGCTCACGGCGCTGGCGTGGGCGCTGCATCCGTCTCCCGAGCGCACCGTGCGCGTGGAGCCCGCGGTGCTGGAGAAGCTGGGAGACTTCGTTCCGCCGCAGAAGCCCCAAGGGCGCTTGAGCCCCGCGGAGTGGCTGGACCACGCGTGGCTGCTCAACACCCTCTTCGGGGTGCTGGGCCTGGCGTGGTTCGCGCGGCACCTGTGGCTGAACGGCGGCTGGAAGGCGCTCAACCTCAACGTGGTGAACTTCACCTTCCTCACGTTGGCGGTGCTGCTGCACGGCACGCCCGCGCGGCTGCTCAAGGCGAGCGAGGAGGCCGCGAGCGTGCTGCACGGCATCGTGCTGCAGTTCCCGCTGTACGCGGGCATCTACGGCATCTTCAAGGCCACGGGGCTCACGGACCGCATCGGGGAGCTCTTCGTGTCGCTGTCCACGCAGCAGACGTTCCCGGCCATCGTGTACCTGTACAGCGGCGTGGTGAACTACTTCGTGCCTTCTGGAGGTTCCAAGTGGGCCATTGAAGCACCCTACCTGCTGGACGCTGCGGGACGGTTGGGCGTGGCGCCGGAGAAGGTGGTGCTGGCGTACGCGTGGGGCGACATGGCCACCGACCTCATCCAGCCCTTCTGGGCGCTGCCGCTGCTGGCGGTGGCCCGCTTGGAGTTCAAGGACATCCTCGGCTTCCTCCTGGTGGCCTTCCTCGCGTACCTGCCGCTGGTGACGCTCGGCTTCTTCCTGTTCGGGTAGCGCGGCGCGGCGTCCCCGGTGCGAAACCCTGGAATCCGGGGCTTGGGGAATGGCGCGGGATGTTTCATGGTAGACAGGCAAACCCAGGGGCCGGACGTGGGCCGGCCGCCTTCAACATCACCGAGGGGACCCCAAGACATGAAGAGCCTGATCAACGGAAGCGTGCTGTGCGCGGTGCTGGGTGTGGCGACGGTGGCGGGAGCGCAGGAGGCGGCGGCGCCGGCGGCGGAGTCCGTGAAGGCCCCCAGCGCGGACGCGATTCGCGACACCTGGAACTACTTCTACAAGGGCCAGGGCCAGGGTCCCGTGCTGGTGGAGGCCAAGCTCTGCACGGACGTGGCCAAGGACGGCCCCAACAAGTACGAGTGCACCGCCGAGGTGGGCCCCGAGGGCGTCAAGGCGAACACCAACGTGATGCTGTGGCAGAGCTACCTGGTGCCCCAGGGCGACTCCATCGATGACCTGACGGTGCAGGTGAAGCAGGGCACCACCGTGCGTGAGACGAAGGACGTGAAGGTGAAGGGCGACGGCTGGCGCGCGCGGCAGTGGACCGGCGTGCGGCTGCCCAAGGCCGGCAACTGGACCGTGGCGGTCATGCGCGGCGACCAGGTCCTCAAGGAAGTGAATGTGACGGTGACGGGGAAGTAATCCGCCGTCCCATCCCAGCCATACCGACACCCGCCCGGGAGCACTCCCAGGCGGGCGTTGCTGTCTGCTCAGGGTTGGAAGACGTCCTCGCCGCGAGGCGTGAGCACGCTCCAGGTGTTGGAGCGCAGGTTGAAGGCGCGGAACGTGAGGCCCGCCTCCCAGTCCCCCATCAGCAGGAACAGGTGGGGCCGGGCAAGAGGCAGGCCCTTCACGGACCGGTTCGCAGGGGACGCGCCCACGGTGCCCCGGACGGCGTAATAGACATACGAGCCCGTCACGTCGGTGCCCGTCGGCGCGGGGAAGACCGCGCCCTCCGCGGGGCCACCGGACGCGCCGTACGCCACGTCCGGGATGACGGGCGTGAAGGTGTTGCCCCGGCCGATGCCGTCACCCGCCACGTCGAAGAACCCCAGGCTGGCGCCCGTCGCGGGCGACGTGGGGCAGGCGTTGATGAACCGCACGCGCGCGTCCTGCGCGTCGGACGGCAGGGAGTCCGGCACCACGAATGCCTTCGGAGCCAGCGCACCCGTCCCGCCCGCGCGGCCGGACACGACGACGAGGTAGCGGCGGCCCGCCTCCAGCGGCCCCGTCTGGGCGCCCTCCAGCACGGACGTCACGCCATCCGACTGGAGGACGAAGGACAGCGGATGTCCCGCGGCGCTGGCGGGCAGGTCGCCTGGCTTCGGATCCGCGCCGAACTGGAAGTCCGCCGCCACGGGCACGCCCTGGCTGAGGGCCTTCAGCGGAGCGCCCGAATCCAGCGCGTGGAAGAAGTACAGCAGCGGGTCGCGCTTCAGGCGCACGGCGCCGTCCTTCCCACCGGGGATGAGCAGCAGCGACGGGGCAGCCGGGTCGTTCATGGCGCGCCGGTCATCACCGAAGGACACGGCGTAGTACGCGGTGGCCGACGTCAGGCCGCCCAAGGGCAGCGTGTAGGCCAGCTCGCCGCTCTGGGAGGGCGCCGGGTTGTCATTGCTACCCCGAACGAGCAGCCGCGTCGTGGACGCCACCGGGATGACGTGCCCCAGGACCTCCGTGTCCGCGGTGAAGGGCGCCACGTTGGGCAGGTCCAGACCGGAGTCGGTCCGGATGAAGCGCGGCCTGCTGGCGGCGACCACACGGTCCGCCGTCACGTGGCGCAACCGGGCCTCGCCCGCGCCCGGGGCGCCCAGCGTTTCATCTCGCAGCGCCAGCAGCTTCGGCGTGTCAAACCGCACCGTGCCGACGCGCGACATGAGGCCCAGCGCCAGGACGGTGACGTGTTCGCCCTCCGCCAGCGACACGCCCTGCAACGTGGCCAGGGCCGCCTCCGTGGCGGGCTTGCCCGTGTTGCGCACGCGGAAGGTCAGGTCCGTTCCGGGAGCCACCGGGATGAAGTCCGTGACCGCCGAGTCGCCCGGCTCCACGCCGGAGAACAGCGGCGAGGCGTCCCCGAGCGAGAGGTCCATGCGATACGTCGCGGCTACCCACGGGGTGTTCGGCTCCGAGGAGTTGCCTTCGAAGAGCACGTTGACGAAGCGCACGTAGGCCGTGCCCGCGTCCACGCCGGCATCCGTCTGCGTGCCCGCGTCTGGCTCCGTGCCCGCATCCACGCCAGCATCCGTCTGGGTTCCCGCGTCCACGCCGGCATCCGTGCCCGCATCCTGCTGCGTGCCCGCATCCGTCGCCGTGCCCGCGTCGGGCGGGGGCTCGGACGTGACGGCCACGCACTTCTCCTCCTGGCACGTCCAGACCTGGCCCGCGGGCGCAGCGCCCTTGTCGCGGCAGTCAAACGCGTCCACGCACTCGGCGGAACCACATCCGGCCAGCGCCGAGGCCAGGCCCACCACCAACATCCACTGTCTCCAGCTGTGTCTCATCGCGAGGCTCCCCTTCCGGGACCAGGTGTTTGGGATTGCTTGGGCTTCAGGGCGAGGCGCGCTTCTCGCACTCACCGCGCAGCGGGTAGATCCACCCCGCCGGGTGCTGCGTGAGCTGATCCTTGAGGAAGAAGTAGGCCATCACGCCGACGTTGAACTCCGCGTGCTGGAGCCACTCCCCGAGCGCCTCCGGATCCGACCCGTCACGAATCCCCTGCGTCAGCGGGTTGTCCAGGGTGCAGACCTCCGTCCACATCCGCGTTCCGCCAAACGAGGTGACATTCGCGCTCGGAGGGGTGGCCGTGCCGAAGCGGCCCAGCCGGATGAGGTCGCACGCGCCGCGCGCCGCGCCGAGCATGTTCGCGCCCCAAGCCGCCCAGTCCCGGGCGTCGCCGGAGAAGTCGATGTCCACCTCGCCGTACTTCACCCACGCCTGCATGAAGTCCTCGGAGAACTTCACCGTCGTGCCGCCGGAGGCCATCCACAGCAGGTAGCGGGCGCCACCGTGCGCGCCGTACTCCGCTTCGAACGGTGCCAGGTTGGACGTCGTGCCTGTCGTTCCAAAGAGGCCCGCCGCCAGGTTGGCCACGCGAGCGCCGTTGAGCGCCACCAGCGTCTTGGCCGCGCCGCTCTGCCCATCGCCCGAGCGCCCATGGCAGTTGGCGCAGATGCCCTGGAAGGCCGTGGCACCGGGCGTGGAGTAGTAGAGCTGGCCGTAGGGACGGCGGGGGCGGCCCAGCTCATCCAGCATCCACGGCTCCACCGGATCCGGCGCCGGCTTCGTGGGGAACGCGCAGCCCGCCTTGGCCACCCACCAGTTGGTGGCGAAGGGCTGCTTCGCCAGCTGATCATGCGCGGAAGTGATGGGGTAGCGCGTCAGCCTTTCGAAGGGAGGCTTGCCAATGAAGTCCTTCCACGCCGGGTTGCGAGGCTCATAGGGGACCTTGTCGGTGAAGTCCTCGGTGATCCACCGCACGTCACTGGGCGGCGTGCACGAGACGCCCACCGCCAGGTCCGCCTGCCGGATGCGCTCGGCCGCCCTCGCCTCTTGCTCCGCGGGCGGCAGCGCTTCCTCGCCCTTCCAGCGCAGCGACCCGATGTAGCGCGCCATCAGCAGCGCGGCGCGGCAGTCCTGCCCGGGCACGTTCGCGGGCATGTGGATGAGGCGCGCGTCCGTGTCGCGCGCCACGCGCTGGTAGAGCGTGCTGCTGGGCGTGCGCAGCAACAGGTCCTTCGTGTAGTCGGGGACGGTGACCGGGTCGCACACGGCATAGGTGCGCTGGCCGTTGCTCTCCTTCACGCCACAGGGGTTCCAGCCCGGCAGGATGCCGTTCGCGGAGAAGTCCAGCGAGGCGATGGCGGGGTTGCTCTGCGTGGCGAACCCGTTGGGGTTGTGGCACTGCCCGCAGTTGGCGACGAAGTAGCCCTGGAGCTCCAGCGTCTGCCGGTTGGGCGCCGGCTGGCCCTGGGGGACCGCCTGCCGGGCCTGGACCTCCAGCCGGGGCAGCAGGGTCTCCAATTCCTGACGCGAGCCGGACACCGGCAGCCCGGTGATGACGCCCGCGCGCACCAGCCGCTCCACCTGGCTCCGCTCGTCATCCAGGACCTGCGTGTTCACATCCACGCCCGCTTCACCCGGGGCGCGGCGGTTGAGCTGCAACGGCGTGAAGCCGAGCACGAAGTCCTGCGCCTCCGCGCCGGAATGACAGTTGATGCACCGGTGCGCGCCGGGGATGGCGTAGTTGCGCGTCTTCCCCGTGCTCTCGTTCTCCGTGTAGACGAGGACGCGGTCGGAGAAGGGCTCCCCGTTGCGGTAGCGCAGGTCATGCAGCTGGGCGACGGTGCCCTCCGTGTTCCAGAGGTAGGTGCCGAAGAGCGACTGGTTCCACGGCGTGCGCACGACGATGAGCCGTGTTTCGATCTTCTGGTAGCGCACGTAGCCGTCCTTGCCCGCGACGGACTTGAAGAACGTCTTGTAGAAGCGCGTGTTGGGCGGGACCTGGAACTTCCCCGTCTGGGCGTCGTACCGGATGGACTGGCCCGCCGGCACGTGCACCTGACGCAGCTTCTTCGCGTGGTCGGAGAAGAGCGGATACGTGGGCGCGAAGGCGAACGTGCCATGCGTGGCCAGCTTCTCCGCGTCGAACGTCATGATGTCCGTGTCCGCGTCGGACAGCAGGGGCGGCAGCTTCGTCATCGCCGCGAAGGCCGCGTCCTTGTCCGGGTCACTCCCGAGCGCCTCCGGCTTCGTGACATCCGGAATGCAGTTGCCCAGGTCCGTCATCGCGTCCGCGACCACGGGCGCCACGGTGACTCCGCCCACGGCCTTGTCCTCGCAGCTCACCGGGAACGCGCCCGTGGGCGAGCCCTGCGCGAGCCAGGAGTTGAGGACGCACGCCAGCTCCACTGCCTTCTTCGTCTGCTCGGGCGAGGCCAGCGGGGGCATCTCCCCCTGGGACGACTTCAACGCCATCCGGGCGCCGTCCTTCTTCAATCCCTCCACGTCCGCGCCGTACTGGAAGCCCCCGACGATGTTGGGCGGCGCATGGCACTGCGCGCACTGCGCATCCACCCGGGCCTTCATCCCGTCGAAGGTCTCCGTGAACGTCGCCACGGGAGCGCCCGCGCGCATCGGGATGCGCTCCGCCGAACGCGCGGTCTTGCAGCTTGAGGGCGTCACGACGACGACCCCGCTGTCGGAAGGCCCCGCGTCGGGTGGCTGCTCCTCCGGACTGGAGGAACAGCCGGACACGATGACAGCGGCCAGCAGCAAGACCCCCCGGGTCAGGCCTGGGATAAACCCCTTGCGCTTCATTCCCATGTGGACGGGACCTCTCTCGGTGACTGAGAGGCACCCTACCGCGCAAGCTTCGTCTGCCTTTGACAAGTCCTTGCAACAAACCCTGTCATTCGGTCACGGCGTCGTGACCAGGCGGAGCTTGCCCAGCTTGTTGCCGGTGCGCTCCGTGAACCAGACATTGCCGTCCAGGCAGAAGAAACCCGCCGGGCCGAAAGTGATGCTCGCGGGGCGGCTGCGCACGGTGGGCACGTCGAACTCGGTGATGACGCCCGACGCGGTGATGCGGCCCACGCGGTTGCCGCCCTGCTCCACGAACCAGATATGGCCGTCCGCGCCGGGCGACACGGCGACCGGGGCGCTGGAAGGGTTGGGCAGCGCGTACTCCGTCACCACGCCGTCCACGGTGATGCGGCCCACCTTGTTGCCCAGCTGCTCGGTGAACCACATGGCCCCGTCCACGCCCGGCGCGATGGCGCTGGGGAAGCTGGAGGGCGTGGGGAGCGGGAACTCGGTGATGACGCCCGCGGCGGTGATGCGGCCCACCTTGTTGCCCGCCTGTTCGGTGAACCAGACGTTGCCGTCCACGCCCAGGGAGATGGCGCGGGGCTGGGATTCAGGGGTGGGGACTTCGAACTCCGTGATGACTCCAGCCGGGGTGATGCGGCCAATCCGGTTGCCCACCTGCTCGGTGAACCAGACGTTGCCGTCCAGGCCCGCGGTGATGCCAGACGGCGCCGAGCCCGCCTGGGGCAGCGGGAACTCCGTCACCACTCCGGCCGGGGTGATGCGGCCAATGCGGCCCGCGCCCAGCTCCGTGAACCAGACGTTGCCATCCAGGCCCGCGGTGATGCCCTGGGGCGAGGCGAAGGGCGTGGGCAGGTCGAACCCGCTCACCACGCCCTGCCGCGTGGCGCGGCCGATGCGGTTGGTACCCGGCTGCGTGAACCAGACGTGGCCATCCGGGCCCACGGTGATGCCCACGGGGGACGCGCCCGGCTCCAGGGCAATCTCCTCCACCGTGCCGGCGGCGCCAGCCGGCTGACGGCAGAGCCAGGGCAGCGGCCGGGAGGTGGACGTGACAGAGAGGCCCGGGTCCTGGGCGAGGGCGGGAACGGCGAAGAGGAACGCGGAGGCGAGCGACAGCTTCACGGCGGAACGCATGGGGAGGGCTCCAGGAGGAAGGACTGCGGAGAGGGACGCGCCGGAAGGCGGCCGCGGCGCGCAAGACAGCCAGGCCGGGAGGGACGCACCCTCCCGACCCGGCCGGTGCCTGGACTTCAGGCGGAGGGAATCAGTTGCAGACGCCAGCGCCGCGGCCGTCGTTGTTCACGCCGCCGCACTTCAGCGCGCCGGACGTGTTGCAGGAGATGAAGCCCTGGGTGACCAGGATGTTCTCGAACTGGGCCTTGCCGGAGCCGTAGACCCAGTCATAGATGATGGCCTCTTCGTCCGAGCGCACGTTGGTGGTGCTCTCGTTGAGGAACAGCGCGCGGGCCAGCGGGTAGGCATTGGCCTTGTCCGTGAGGAACTTGCGGACGTTGTCCACCGACGGGGCGATGCTGTTGACGCTCAGCGCCTTGTTGCCCGTGCGCTTCGCGGAGTCGCCCGAGTAGCCGATGGCGTTGGAGTCGGTCGCGGTCAGGTAGCCGATGCACGCCGTGGCGCTCGCGTTGGCGCCAGCGCTGACGCCCGCGGTGCTGGTGCAGGCCGCCGGCAGGGAGCCGTCGGCGACGACGATGACGCCCGGGCAGAAGGAACCGCCACCCACCAGCGACTTGAAGGTGTCCGTGGTGCCGGACAGGTCGTCACGGCGGTACTTCGTGAGGGTGCTGGTGCAGGAGCCCGGGATGGCCACGTTCGAGGCGTTCGTGGCGAAGAACGTCTTCTGCAGGTCCGCCATGGTGATGTTGGTCAGCGTGTTGGCGCTGTTCACGAACGCGTTCACCGCGTCCAGGGCGATGATGTTGCTCTTCTCACCCGTGAGGCACGGGGTCTTCATGTCGCGCGACATGGGCGCGAGCGCCTGCTGGCCGGGGCCGCAGAAGCCGGCCGAGCCGCCGCGCAGACAGCCCTCGCCGACGCCGGAGCCCTTGCCCTGGACGTTCAGGCCCGCCCCCGCCGCGCCGTCCGCGGCGATCAGCGCCGCCTTCAGCGTGTCCGAACCGTAGAACTCCAGGTTGGGGCCCAGCCCCTGCGCCACCGACTTCGTGTCCCCCATGCTGGCGCCGGACTGGCCACCGCAACCCACTGCCGACATCGCGATCACCGCGGCGGACATCACCCACGTCATCGTCTTCATGGACAGCTCCTGGTGGTGCTGGAAACAGGTTGAACAGCAAGTCCGGGCTCCCCCCGGACACACCCCGGCCCTGCCGCGTCACGCGGTCACGAAGACGTGGCAATGGCAGGCAAGCCGCCGAACCCGGCGCATCCCGGATTCGACGGGACGCAAGATGCAGCAATGGCAGACAGCGAGGTGACTCAAACGCGTCAAGATTCCGCGTTGGTCAGGTCACACCGCGCGAATGGATTCTTCCACGGAAGGACCGTGACCCATCCGTCAGCGATGTGATGACTTTCATGCAGTCCATTGTCCCCCCGGGCGTCTGGGTGCTTTTTTCATCCCGGCCCTGGCCTGGAGCAGGAGTTTTTTCAGACAGGACGACAGCGCCCTCCTCCATCCGGCAGGGGTCCGTCTGGATTTCAGAGGGGACACCCTGGCCAGGACACGTTGGCCGCGCCCTTGCAGTAGGGCTTGTACGCGGTTGAAGGGCGGGGGAGTCGGGGTTG
>NZ_RAWP01000170.1:0-13400 GCF_003668935.1 Corallococcus sp. AB032C
ACCTGGGGGCGTTCGCCCTGGCCCTGGCCGCCGTGAGCGCCGGGTCGGCGCGCGTCACGCGAGAGCCCCCCTCGCCGTGGTCCGCGCTGGAGCCCACCCGGCCCCTGGAGGCCCGGCTGACCTCCGTCCCCCTGGATGGACACCGCCCCTACGTGCCCATGCGCGGAGGGGTTCCCGCGGCGGCGCCGCTGCCGCTGCGGGAGCTGGCCCGGATGGAGGACCGGCAGGACTGGCGGGGCATCGCCTCCGCGTACCTGCTGGCGGGCGACGCGCGGCAGGCCCTGAACTACCTGGGCAACGCGGCCGCCTCCCCGGACGTGGGCTCCGACCGCGCGGTGGCGCTGGCGCTGGCCCATGCCGGGGCCTCCGAACAGACGGCGCTCGACGAGGCCCTGGCCGTGCTGGAGGACGTGCTCCGCGAGCGGCCAGACCATCCACAGGCCCTGTGGAACCACGCGCTGGTCCTGCGGAACCTGGACCTGCCCCTGCTCGCGGCGGATGCCTTCGACGCCGTGGCGAAGCTGGGCGAGCCCGGCTGGAGCGCGGAGGCGCGGACCCATGCGGGCCTCTTGCGGGAACAGACGCTGGCCCGGGGCCGCGCCTGGAAGCAGGCCTTCGCGGCGACGCAGGACCTGATGGCGGACTCCAACGCGCCGCTGCCTTTGAAGGAGGCCGCGAACCTTCCAGGCATCGTCCGGCTGGCCTTCTACGACGCGGTCCGCGCGGCACCCTCGAAGGACGCGGCGCTGCGGCTGCTGCCGTTGGCGGACACCCTGGACCGGGCCTATGGCGGCGGCGCGGTGCTGCACGCCACCGTCACCCGCGTGGCCGCGCGGGACTTCCAGAAGCGCGAACCGCTCGCCCGGGACTACGCGCGGTCCGTGCGCGGCAGGACGCCCTTCCCTCCGGCCTTCCTGGAGACACTGCTGCGCTCCGGCGAGGACGACCTGTACGTGGGCGCGCTCGGGTACGAGCTCACGGCGGGACGGCCCGTGGACGTGGCGGCGTTCGCCCGCGCCGCGGACGGACTGGGCGACCCGTGGTTCCACCTCATCGCCGAACGCGAGCGCGCCAACCAGGAGGTGCGCGACGGCCAGTGGTGGAAGGCGGAGGCGCGCGTGCGGGAGGCGCTGCGCACGTGCGAGGCGGAGCGGCTGGACTACCGCTGCGCCGACCTGCACGCGTGGCTCACGGACATGTACCTGGGCGAGCTTCACCGCCCCGCCGAGGCCCACGCACACGCGCTGCGGGGCTGGCAGCTGGCGAAGAAGCAGGGAGAATGGCAGCAGGAGCGGCTGTTCCTCCAGGAGCTGGCGCAGGTGGCGCGCTTCCACCACGTCGCCCCCACCGCGAGCGCGTACTTCAGGGAGTCACTGGCGCGCGTGCCCGACGACCGCACGCAGCTCAACTACGTGCACCGCAACCTGGCCACCCTGGCGTGGATGGACTTCCGCGTGGACGAGGCCCGTCAGCACCTGGAGCAGTCGATGGAGTCCGGCCTGCCGCTGGGGTTGAATGGCGCGGGCGTGCTCGCGGACCTGGCCCGCTTCGGCCCCATGCCCGGCGCGGCTGACGCGCTGTCCCGTGCCCTCTCCGGACTGAGACAGGGCCAGGCTCGCCCCGGTGAACGCGCGTTGCTGGACTCCATCCAGGGCGAGTTCGAGCTGGAGCGCGACCCCACCGCTGGACGCGCCCTGCTGCGGAGCGCCCTCACGCAGGCGGAGCAGTGGCCCGGCGACGTGTACGCCCGCCGCGCCCAGGCCCGCGCCTCCGCCGCGCTCATCTCCGACGCCGGACGCACGGGCGCGTTCGTGGAGGCGCTCGCCCTCGCGGGCCGACAGTTCCAGGTGACCGAGGTGCCGGAGCGCTGCGTGCTCGCGGTGTCGGTGCAGCACGAGCGCACGCTCGCGGTGGCGCGTGGCCCTTCGGGCGCGGTGCACGGGGACTTCACCCAGACGCGCACGGCGCCGCTCGGACAGGACGCCTCCGGGCTGGTCCCGCCCGCGTTGCAGGAAGCGCTGCGCGGGTGTGAGCAGGTGCAGGTGCTGGCCCTGCCTCCCGTGAATGGCCTGCCCCGGCTGCTGCCGCCGGACATCGCCTGGAGCTACCGGGTGGGCCACGCGACCGTGGGCCCTCTTCCGCCGGTGGACAGCGGCGCGCACCTGGTCGTCTCCAACGTGGACACGCCCGCGGCCCTGGGCCTTCCACGTCTGCCTCCGATGTCGCGGCCCCCTGGGGAAGACGCCCGGCGCGTGATGCTGGAGGGCGCGCGAGCCACGCCATCGCGCGTGCTGGAGGCGATGGCTACCGCCACCGAGGTGGAGATCCACACGCACGGCGTGTTCAGCCCGGAGCTGTCGGACGCCTCGCTCCTCATGCTGGCCCCGGAGCGGGATGGCCGGTACGCGCTCACCGCCAACCAGGTGCGCGCCCACGGGCTCTCCAAGGCACCGCTGGTGTTCCTGGCCGCATGCGGCGCCGCGCGCACCGCGCCCTTCTCGCACGAGTCCTTCAGCCTGCCGGTGGCCTTCCTCGACGCCGGGGCGCGCGCGGTGCTGGCCGCCACGGTGGACATCCCGGACACCGCGGGCCGCTTCTTCAACGACGTGCGCGAGCGCATCCACGCGGGCGCCGTGCCCAGCGTGGCCCTGCGCGACGAGCGGCAAGCCTGGCTCCAGGCCTCCCCCGGCGACCGCTGGGTGCACGACGTGCTCCTGTTCGAATGACGACCCGTAAGGTCATTTAAAAGAACCGGACCCAGCACGTTTTCAAGAAGGAGCCGCACGCAAACCGGAAGCGCCCATCCCGCGGCGGCCCTTCAGGAGGACGGACATGAAGAACTGTCGGAACAGTGCTGGTCAGGCCCCCGGGAAGGACAAGCCCCAGAACGATCTCCCGGACAAGCCGCCCCCGGGCCCCGCTGGCGTGGACGCGGCACCCGTGGCGCCGGGGGAACTGCGCGAAGAGTTCCACAGCGACCTGCCGGACAAGCCTCCGCCGGGGCCGGCAGGATTCAATCGCTGACGCTCAAAGGCGTGGCGCGGGCCTATGCTCCCGCGCCATGCCGTCGCATCCGTACGTCGTGAGGGCCGTGCAGTCCGGCGAGGCGTTGGAGCCAGAGTTGGAGCAGGTGCTGGCCCTGCAGCGCCGCAACCTGCCTCCCGCGCTGTCTCCCGAGGAGCAGCACGCCCAGGGCTTCGTCACCGTCCAGCACGACCTGCCCACGCTTCTGCGCATGCACGCGCTGGCGCCCAGCATCATCGCCCTCCAGGGCTCCGACGTGGTGGCGTACGCGCTGGTGATGCCCCGCGAGTGCCGCGCGTGGGTCCCCGTCCTGGACCCGATGTTCGCGCTCCTCGAAGGGCTCGAGCACCGGGGCCGGCCGCTGAAGGACCAGCGCTTCTACGTGATGGGGCAGGTGTGCGTGGACAAGGCCCACCGGGGGATGGGCCTCTTCGACGCGCTCTACCACCAGCACCGCGAGCAGCTTCGCTCGCGCTTCGACTGCGTCGTGACCGAGGTCTCGGTGCGCAACACCCGCTCCCTGCGCGCGCACGCGCGGGTCGGGTTCGAGACCGTCCACACCTACCGCGACGCCATCGACACCTGGGCCGTGGTGCTCTGGGACTGGGGCGCGGACACGTCGCGCTGAAGCACCGGATCCGCGCGAACCGGCGTGGGGCGGTTCGCCATCCGCTTGTGGTGCAGGCCGGACAGCTTCAGCGCCAGCTCCGGACCGGTGACACCCTTGGGGATGTAGCCGTCCGCGCCGGACGCGCGCACCAGCTCGCGCAGCCGAGACTCGTCCATGGACGAGTACAGGATGAAGAGCGTGTCCGGGCCCGCGAACTGGCGCACCACGCCCAGGATGCGGTCGCCGCTCAGCGCCGGGATGTTCACGTCCAGGAGCACGATGTCCGGCTGCTCGGTCCGCAGCAGGTTGGCCACGCCCAGCGCCGCACGCGTGGTGACGACTTCGAAGCCGTAGCGGCTGATGGAGCGCTCCACCAGCTCCAGCACGAGTGGGTCATCATCCACCACAAGCGCCTTCAACTTGCCTTCCGCCATCGCGTCTCCGCCTTTCAAGACCTCGGGGGAAAGGTCTGAAGTGCATTACGTCCAGGTATGCTGTGCAATATACGCCATACCTGTATTCATGCACAATGCCCCTAGGCCTGAAGACCTGGGATGCCCGTACTTTGAGTACGAATTCCGGGTCTCAATGTCGCGCGAAGGTGGGGAAAAAGAGCCCTATGCCGCAGGGGTGACCCTGACCCCGATATGTCACTGTGAGTGAAAAATGGTGAGCGGGGAGGGTGGGAAACCGGACACTCCAGCGCCCGGCCGGCGCCTCGTTTCACCCTTCACGCAAAGCCGTGCGCGGCCAGGCGAGGCGAGGCAGCTTTGGGGGATGGCTTCTGGAACTCCCGCCAACAATGACTTCGCCCTGCTGGTGGCGGTCCTTCCGCCGTCGCTCCAGGAGGCGGTGCGGCGGCTGCCTGAAGCGGAGCTGTTGGAAGTGGTGATGGATCTGGGGCGACCTCCGGAGGCGCGGCTGGTGCACGGGGTGGCGCGACTGTCCGAAGCGCCCGTGGATCAGGAGGCGCTCCAGGCGGTGCTCGCCCACGTGGGCGAGGTGGGCGGCGACAACCGCGCGGGCATCGAGCGCACGCTCCACCGCGTGTCGGCCATCCGCAACCGCCAGGGCCGCGTGGTGGGGCTCACGCTGCGCGTGGGGCGCGCCATCCAGGGCACCATCGACATGCTGCGCGACCTGGTGGAGTCCGGTCGCAACCTGCTGCTGCTCGGGCGGCCGGGCGTGGGCAAGACGACGAAGCTGCGCGAGGTGGCGCGCGTGCTCGCGGACGCGCTGGGCAAGCGCGTGATGGTGGTGGACACGTCCAACGAGATTGGCGGCGATGGGGACATCCCGCACCCCGGCATCGGCGGTGCTCGGCGCATGCAGGTGAGCCGGCCGGACCGGCAGCACGACGTGATGATCGAGGCGGTGGAGAACCACATGCCCGAGGCCATCGTGGTGGATGAGATTGGCACCGCCGCGGAGGCCGCCGCCGCGCGCACCATCGCGGAGCGCGGCGTGCAGTTGGTGGCCACGGCGCACGGCAACACGCTGGAGAACCTGGTGCTGAACCCCACGCTGTCCGACCTGGTGGGCGGCGTGCAGACCGTCACGCTGAGCGACGACGAGGCCCGGCGCCGGGGCACGCAGAAGACCGTCACGGAGCGCAAGGGCACGCCCACCTTCGACATCGTGGTGGAGATGGTGAACCGCGACGAGGTGCGAGTGCACCGCGACACAGGCGGCGCGGTGGACCGGCTGCTCACGGGCGTGGAGGTGGGCGGCGAGAAGCGGCGGCAGCAGGACGGCGCCGTGCACGTGGAGGCCGCGCCGCGGGTGGTGGAGGCCACGCCTCCGGGAGGACGCGTGCCGAAGGGGACGCCCGCGCTGGGTGCGCCCCGGCCCGGGCCCACGCGCATCGCCGCGCACGCGGTGAGCCGCGAGCTGCTGGAGCGAGTGCTGCGCGACCTGCCGGTGGAGGCCGTGGTGGTGGGCCGTCCGGAGAACGCGGAGGTGGTGCTCACGCTGCGAAGCCGCGCGAATTCGCCTCGGCTGCGCCGCGCGGCCGAGCGCGTGGGAGCGCGGGTGCTGGCCATCAAGCGCAACAGCGCCACGGAGATCCGCCGCGCGCTGCGCACGGAGTTCCACCTGCTGGAGGGCGTGGACCCCGCGGACGTGCACGCCGCGGTCACGGACGTGGAGGCGGCCATCCAGCGCGTGCTCGCGGAGGGCATCAGCCTGTCGCTCGCGCCGCGCCCGTCGCGCCTGCGGAAGTTGCAGCACACCCTGGTCGTGAAGAACCACCTGGAGGCCGTGAGCGTGGGCAGCGAGCCTGTGCGCCATCTGGTCCTCTACCCGCTGGGCACCGTCCTGACAGAAGCGTCCGACACCGCGCCGGAGGACGTGGAAGCGCTGGAGCCGGATGACGACCTGGAGGACGACGACTCCTTGGCCGCGGACGAAGAGACCGGGGATGACGAGGACTCGGAAGCCTCTCCTTCGGACGAAGGCATCTCCCAGCCCCCTCGGACCTGAGCGCTGCCGCCCCTCCGGCGGCGACCCGCGGAAAGCTGTCCGACTGTCGGACAGGTTTTGGACCGGGGCCGGCGGGGGGTGGACCGCGCGAACTTGTCCGACTGTCGGACAGGTTTGGACCGGGCGGGCCCGGACAGCTCCGCCCCTGGTTGCGCAGCTCACTGCACACGCGCATGGGGTCATGGGAGCCCCTTTCCCTGGGGTTTCGCGGGGTTGAGGGGGCACGATGGTTGCTGAAGGCTCGGGGTACGGTCCTCCGCGATGGCGCGGGGGAGCCGCACCGTCTTTCCGGAGACCTTCATGCGCCGCATTGCCTTCGCTGCCCTCGCCGCCCTCGCCACCACCGCCTGTGGGGACAACCTGCCCACGCAGGAGGAGATAGACGACGCGAAGGCCCGCGTGGAGCGTCTGGCGGCCTCCACGCACCAGGTGCGGGGCGCGTTCGAGATGCTGGGCCTGATGCCCGTGTACACGTGCGGCGAGCCCCGGCGCTCCTTCCTGAACCGCGCCGTGGAGGGGCTGAGCGCCTCGGTGACCTGCGCGACCTTCCGGGTGCAGGCCGTGGACGCCGTCACCGACTCCGTCGTCGTGTCCTTCCCGTCCGCCTGTGACGTGCACGGCCTGCGCTTCACCGGACGCGCGGTGCTGGAGTACCGCGGCGGCGAGGACCTGATGGAGATGAAGGCGGACCTGCGCGAGCTGGCCGTGGATGGCCAGACCCTCCAGGCCAAGGTGGGCTACGGCACGTGTTCGGACGAGACGCGCCTGTTCGCGGAAGTCGAGGGCCAGGTGCCCGGCCGCCAGGGCCACAGCTTCTCCATCAACAGCACCGTGGGGAAGCGCGACGGGCTGCCCATCATCGGCGGCACGTCACTGGTGTTCGACGGTCCGGGCGAGCTGACGGGGCCGAACGGGACGGACCGCATCACGCTCACGTCGCTCGAATATGAAGTGGGCAACTACCTGCCCAAGGAGGGCACGGCCCTGGTGGAGACCGCGGACGGGCACCGCCTGAACTTCGCGTTCCAGCCCGTGCTGTGGCGCGTGGGCAAGGTGGAGGTCACCGTGGACGAGAAGGACCCGGTGACCGTGCCTGTCGTGCGCTGAGGTCTATTCCTGGAACGACCGGGTGAGCCGGGCGATGGCGCCCGGCAAACCCCTCACGCGCAGCTTGCTGCCCGTCTCGTCGTAGGCCTGGGACACCACGGTGGTGTGCTCGTACACCTCGCCGATGCGGGCCTGCCGTGCGTAGGGAATCACCAGGTCCGCCTCCACCATGGAGGCCTCGAAGAAGGCGATGACCTCCCGGCGAAGCATGGCCACGTCCTCCGGCCGGTGCGCGGACAGGAAGATGGCTTCGGGGTGCTCGGCCCGGAGCGCCTCCTGGACCGCCGCGTCCAGCCGGTCCACCTTGTTGAACAGCAGCTTGCCCGGCACCACGTCCGCGCCAATCTCCCGGAGCACCGTGCGGGTGACCTCCAGCTGCGCGGCCCACGTGGGGTCGGACGCGTCCACCACGTAGAGCAGCAGCGACGCCTCCAGCGCCTCGTCCAGCGTGGAGCGGAAGGACGCCACCAGGTCGTGCGGCAGCTTCTGGATGAAACCCACCGTGTCGGAGACGAGGATGCGCGGCCGGGTCTCCGGCTGCATCGCGCGCACCGTCGTGTCGAGCGTGGCGAAGAGCTGATCCGCCACCAGCACCGTGCTGCCCGTGAGCGCGCGCATCAACGACGACTTGCCCGCGTTCGTGTAGCCCACCAGCGCCACGCGCAGCTGGTCCCGGCGCGCGTAGCGGCGGTGGTCCTGGTCCTTCTGGATGGCGGCCAGGCCCTCGCGCAGCTCCGCCAGCCGGTCGCGAATCTTGCGGCGGTCCAGCTCCACCGCCGAGTCACCCGAGCCGCGGCCCTGCTGGCGCTCACTGCCTCCGGAGGATTCACGAAGGCGCGGGGCCAGGTAGTTGAGCCGGGCGATCTCCACCTGCATGCGTGCCTCGTGGCTCTTGGCGTGCCGGTGGAAGATGTCCACGATGACGCCCGCGCGGTCCAGCACCTGCACGCCCGTGGCGCGCTCCAGGTTGCGCAGCTGGCCGGGGGACAGCTCGTGGTCCACGACCACCACGGTGGGCCTGGGGCCCGGTTCGACGGCGGTGGCCTCCGCGTCCGCGTCTGATTCCGCGTCCGTGTCCGGGAAGGCGTCGTCGTCCTCGTCGGGCTCGGCTCCGGCTCCGTCCGGGTCCGAGTCGCCGGGAGCGACCGGGTCCTCGGGCTCCGCGTCGGCTTCGGCCTCCCACTTCTCCCGCGCCTTCGACGTCTTGCCCTGCGCGCCGGATGGGATGACGCCCGAGCCGCCGGTGAGCTCGGACAGCTCCTTGAGCTTGCCGGAGCCGAGCACCGTGCCGGTGGCCAGCCGCTGCCTACGCTGGGACACGGTCGCCACCGCGTCGAAGCCCAGCGTGTGCACCAGCCGCTTCAGCTCCGCCAGGTCCGCGGCATGCGCTTCATCCGTCACCCCGGGAAGCTGGACACCGACGAGGACGGCGCGTGGGCGCTCGGGAAGGGTTTTCGCCATGCATGGGCTCGTAACACGCCGGGCCCGGCCGTGCCTCTGCATCGCTCATTCAATTTTCCGCTTATTCTTGAATAACCAGTTTAAAAGCAACTCAATCCCAGACATTGAGACAACCTCGTCACCGCGCTCCCGTCGCGGTCTTCCCCATCCCCCGGAGTGAAATGAAGAATCGATTCCTCGCACTCACCGTGATGACGCTGGTAGGCGGCTCCGCCTTCGCGGAAGCGCCTCCGAACCCGGCGGACCTGCGCCGCGTGACGAAGGCGCGCGAGAGCCTGGTCCCCGCCGTGGAGAAGGCCTTCGGGCCCAAGGCTCGCTTCGTCCAGCTCTTCGGCCAGGGCCGGGAGATGCTGGCGGGCATCGTCGCGGAGATCCCCGTGGAGCCGCTGGGGACGGATGACCTCCCGCTGCTGGCCATCGTCCGGTACGCCGAGGACACCGGCGCGGTGCGCGTGGTGGCCCCGGAGTTCAAGTACCGCGAGGCGCGCATCGTGGGTCAGGAGGTGGCGCTGCTGGACGGCGAGGGCACCCTGCGGCTGCGCGACGCGAACGGCCGCGAGCGGCTGCTCGCCGAGCAGGTGGGCGGCGACCTGTTCCCCACGGCGAAGGGGGACGCGCTGGTGGCCACGCTGAAGACGGGCGCCCCGGGCCCGCATGAGACGGCGGTGGGCATCATCGACATGAAGGGGCGCGTGAAGGTGCTGGCGGACGGCCCGGGCGTGGACGCGACGCCGAGCATCTCCCCGGACGGCAAGACGGTGGTGTTCGTGTCGGGCCGGACGAGCGTGGCGTCGTTCTTCGTCACGACGGTGGAAGGCGCGGAGCCCCGGCAGCTCACCAACGTGGGCCTGGAGAACTGGATGCTGTTCGGCGGCCCGCCGAAGGAGTTCGTGCCCCCGCCCGTCTCCAGCCACCACATGGAGTGGGTGAGCGAGGACGTGCTCCGCTACAACGCGGGCGGCGGCGTGTTCTGGACGCTCAACGTGCGCACCGGCCACGCGGCCGCGGACGTGGGAGGTGCGAAGTGATGCGCCTTCAGCGGCTCATGGTGGTGGCGGCGTTCGCGCTGCTTTCGCTTCCGGCGGTCTCCTCCGCGCAGACGATGTTCCGCTTCCCCGCGTCGCAGCTCGCGGATCAATGCGGCAACGGCGGCTGCACGGTGAGCGCATACAAGGACTACGGCGGCCGGGACTACGCCTGCGGTGGCGTGCGCTACAGCGGCCACACGGGCACGGACTACGCGCTGGTGGGCGGGTTCTCGAAGATGGACTACGGCGTCTGGGCGATGAACGCCGCCCGGGGCTACGTCGAGGCGTCGGTGGACGGGTACTACGACCGGTGCAACTACTGGAACCAGTCCAATCCCTATGCCGCGTGCGGCCTCTACACGGCGAACTACATCATCATGCGGCACCCGGACAACACGCAGACCTGGTACTGGCACCTGAAGGCATACACGCAGCAGTTCGCGCGGGGGACCACGCTCGCCTGCGGCAACTGGATTGCGCGCGTGGGCTCGTCCGGCGCTTCCACGGGACCGCACCTGCACTTCGAGTACTACGTGCCGGGCTACGGCACGGATGACCCCTACGCGGGCTCCTGCGGCACGCCCTACACGCGCTGGACCTCGCAGGGCGCGTACCGGGGGCTTCCCGGCATCACCTGCCAGTAGGCCGCGGGGCCTGTCGGGACGGGAGAGGCCAGGGAAGGCCCTCCCGTCCTGAACCGGGCGTCGCGCGGATGAAAAACCGGGAGCGCCGGGGCGAAGTCGTTAGCGTGTCAGGGAACCCGCGGGCCTCTCCCCCGTGGCGCCGGAAGGAATTGCCCGTGGTGCTTCGTGGTGATGTCGCCGTCCTGCTGGAGAACGCCCCTGCGAAGCGCCAGGCGCTGGCGGAGGCCGCGTTCGTGTTCTTCGCCGTGCTGGGGCCCTCCTCGGTGGCCCGGCTGGGCCGAGGGGCCGCCGTGGCCGTGGAGCTGGCGCTGCTGGCGTGGGGGCTGATGCTCCTGCGGCCGTGGGAGTCCTCGCGCCGTGGCGCGTGGTGGGGCGTGCTGGGCCTGGTGGTGGCGCTGGGCGGCGCGGGCGCGGGCGCGTGGGTGGCGTCGGACGCGGAGATGACGAAGGGCTTCTCGCTGTCCATGGCGCCCCTGGTCATCCGGGCGCTGGGCATGTGCCTGCTGGTGGCGGTGCTGCTGTGGCGTGACGGTCAGGGACCCGCGCAGGTGGGGCTGGTGCGCGAGGGCTGGGCTCGCGAGCTGCTGCTGGGCGGGGGGGTGCTGGTGGGCACGTACGTGGTGCACCTGGCGGCGTCGGTGCCGCTGGCGGCGGTCGCGGTGGCGTTGAAGCTGGCGGGCGCGGAGCTGGCGGCGCGCAAGGGCGTGGCGGCGGCGCTCTTGGACACGGGGCTGGGCGTGCCGGCCTTCGCGGCCATCATGGTGGTGGTGACGGGCTTCGAGGAGTTCGTCTTCCGGGGCTTCCTGGTGCCTCGGCTGAAGGTGGTGCTGGGAGGCTGGGTGCCGGCCATCCTGGGTGCCGCGGTGCTCTTCTCCGTGGGGCACTTCTACGAGGGCACGCTGGCCGTCTTCCAGACGTTCGTGATGGGCGCCTGGTTCGGCTTCGTCCTCTGGTACCGGGGACGGCTGCTGCCGCTCATCGTGGCGCACGCGGCCTTCAACACCATCAGCTTCGCGCTGATGCTGTGGCTGTCGCGCTCGGGGTTCCTGGAGAAGCTGCCGCCCCTCTGATGAGAGGAGCGGCGCATGTGCAATTGATTACGCCAGCGCTCCGGGCATCAGCTCGGAAGCCAGCTCCCTTACGAGCTCTCTGGCCACTTCCGCGGAGGGCAGCCCTGAGTGGCGGGCCACTTCGTCCGGTAGGTGGCTGGAGGCCGCGTCCTGCTCCAGTTCGCGCCAGGCTTCACGGCGGGCCGTATTCACTCGCTCGCGGGCGTCCGGGGACAGCTGTTCCAGCGCCCACGCGTCGATGGCCCACGACAGCTCCGCGTGCCTCAGTTCGTCCGGGGCGATGGTGCCCAGGGACTCGCGCACCTGCGCGTCCTCCGCGCTCCTCGCCTGCCAACCCGCCAGCAGCGCGCCGTAGGTCTCCCGCACGCAGCCCTCCACCGCGTTCTCGATGGCGAGCGACTCCAGTGACCGGGCCCGGAAAGGCTCCACCTTCAGCTCCGGCATCGGGGCTCCGTGACGGCGGGCCAGCGACTCCATCGCTTCCGCGTGACGGACCTCGTCCTTCGCTGAACGCCTGGCGGCCCGCACCAGGTGCTCCGGGGCCCCGTGCACGGCCAGCTCGTCCGCGAGCCTTTCGAAGGCCGGCACGGACGCGGCCTCCAGGTGCGCCATCCTCGCGAAAAGCGCTCCCAGCGCGGGCGTCTCCGAAGCCACCGCGCCGTCGCTGCACAGTCCTTCCGGCCTCCGGCCCTCGCAGAGAAAGTGGGCCTCGCAGCTCACCTGTTCGATGACGCCGCCGTCCTCCCCCACCTCGGTCCCCTGGACGCGAGCACAGGGCGTCCTGGCCCCGAGCGCCTCGCACAACTCCTCACAGGAGGTGTCCTGCGTGGGGACGCTCCCGTCACGCAGGGTGGCGGGAAGTGGGAAGGTCTGCTGCTCCCAGTTCTCATCCGAATCACAGCCCCACGTCGAGGAGCACCCCAACCCCAACGTGGCGACGGGCGCGAGCAACCACAGACGCTTGAACACGGGACGCAACCTGCCGCGAGACATGCGGACTCCTGCTTCCATCACGAACCCGCCGGCCCTCGGGCTCCCGCAGCATACTTGAATCCTTGTCAGGCCTGCGGTGTCTGGGTCTGCGCGGAGCGCCGCCGCAGCCAGTTGCGCAGGAAGGCCTTCACCTCCGGGTGCTGCGACTGACGGAAGTGGTCCGGCGGGCCGTACTCCACCACCTGGCCCTCGTGCATCAGCGCCAGGTTGTCCGCCGTGCCGAAGGCGGAGGCCACGTCCGGCGTAATCACCAGCGACGTGGCGCCCAGCTGCTGCTTGCCCGTGGTGATGATCTCATTCACCGCCGCCGTGGTGAGCGGATCCAGACCCGCCGTGGGGTCGTCGTAGAGGAGAATCTTCGGCTGGAGGATGGTCGCGCGCGCGAAGCCCACGCGCTTCTGCATGCCGCCGGACAGCTCTCCCGGGAAGCGCGTGGCCGCGTGCGACAGGCCCACCTTCCCCAGCGTCTCGTTCACCGTCTTGGCGATGTCCGGCTCGGACATCTTCGTGCGCTCGCGCAGCGGGAACGCCACGTTGTCGAAGACGTTCAGCGAGTCGAACAACGCGTTCGCCTGGAAGAGGATGCCCAGCTTGCGGCGCATCTGGTTGAGCTTGGGCTCGTCCAGCTTCGCCACCTCCTCGCCCTCCACCAACACCACGCCCCGGTCCGGACGGATCAGGCCCATGATGTGCTTCATCAGCACCGTCTTGCCCGAACCCGATACGCCCATCAGCACGCAGGTCGTGCCCTCCGGCACCACCAGGTCCACGCCCCGGAGCGCGGGCTGCCCGCCAAACGACTTGTGCAGGTCCCGCACCTCGAGGGTCAGCTTCGGCGCCGGCTCACGGCTCGCGTCACTCATCGCCCCGGAAGCCTACCGCGCACGCCCTGCCGGCCGCTCTGGATTCACGCTTGCCCGCTCCCCCGCTTCCGGCGCGCACGGCGCATCCCCAGGCCCCACAGCCCCAACGCCAGCAGGCC
>NZ_RAWP01000171.1:0-13217 GCF_003668935.1 Corallococcus sp. AB032C
GGGCGTGGCCGGAGGAGCCGGCGGAGGCGGCGATTCGCGGCAGGCCGCGGCGGCGAGGAGGAGCGCGGGGGCCAGGAGGGGGCGGAGGCGGAGGCTGGACACGCGCCCGGTCTAACGGGTGCGTGAAGCGGATTCAAACGCTCAAGAGGCAGGCGGCGAACACGGGGATGGAGGCTTCCCCAATTACGCGTTGGAACCCCAGCACCCTTGTTGGTACAAGAGCCGAGCCGCGCGTCGGTGCGGCCGTGTGGGAGGCAGCAACTTGCGGGAGAAACTGAAGGCCTTGGCGGAGCTGCAGAAGGTTGACCTCGAGGTCGCCTCGCTCCGAAAGGCGGCGGACGTGCATCCCCGCCAGATTTCCGAGCTGGAGCGGGAGCTGGGGGTCGCGCGCAATGGCATCGAGGCCGAGCGGACACGCGTCGCCGACCTCGAGAAGCAGAAGGCCTTGCTCGAGCAGAACATCACGGACGAGAAGGACAAGGTGAAGAAGTGGGAAGCGCGCCTGTCCGACCAGCGCTCCACGCGTGAGTACTCGGCGCTCGCTCGCGAAATCGACATCGCGAAGAAGGGCATCCTCACCCAGTCCGAGGCACTGACTGAGAAGGTGAAGGAGCTGGGCCAGGCTCGCGAGGGCATCAAGGGCAAGGAGGCGGAATACGCCACCAAGCAGCAGGGCCTGTCGGGCCGGATGACGGACCTGCGCGGGAAGCTGGGCGAATCCGAGTCCCAGGTGAAGGGGCTGGAGGGGCGCCGCGCGGAAGTCGCCGCGAACGTGGATGCCAACCTGCTCCGCCGCTACGAGGTCATCCGCAAGAAGAAGCTGCCCGCGATGGTGGGCGTGGTGGCCGGCACCTGCCAGGGCTGCAACATGAACCTGCCCCCGCAGATGTACAACATGCTGCGCACCTCGCTGGGCACCGACGTGTGCCCCTCGTGCAACCGCATCATCTTCGCCGTGGAAGCGCTGAACGAGCCGAAGGACACCGCCGAGAAGTAGCGGCGGCGCATCACTTCGGTCCCCTTCCCCATGCCGACCCCTTCGCTCGTCGACGTCCTCCGTCACATCGCCCGTGAGGAGCCGTTGACGGCGACGGTGCGCGCCTTTCGCGGGCTCACCCGCGAGCACCTGGGCCAGCTGTTGGACGAAGCCGCCGACCAGCTGGGCGGCGGTCCGCGCGACGCCGGGGCACCTGCGTCAGAGCCCGCCCCGCGGACGGCGCCCGAGTCCACCACGTCAGGCATCGAAATCGTGACGCCCGCCGCGGGTGGAGCGCTGAACCGCGTGCGCGTCTATTCGGACGGAGCGGCGCGAGGCAACCCGGGCCCTGCCGGCGCGGGAGCGGTGCTGACGAACGCCGAGGGCGCGGTGGTGGCGCGCCTGGGCAAGTTCCTGGGGCACCAGACGAACAACTACGCCGAGTACATGGGCCTGCTCATCGGCCTGCAGCACGCGAAGAGCCTGGGCGCCCGCGAGGTGGAGGTGTTCGCGGACAGCGAGCTGCTCATCCGTCAGCTGGGTGGGAAATACCAGGTGAAGAGCCCCACGCTGAAGCCCTTGTTCCAGGAGGCACAGAAGCTGCTGGCCACCTTCGGCAAGGTGAAGCTCGCCCACGTCCCCCGCGCGCAGAACGCGGAGGCGGACGAGATGAGCAACCGGGCCATCGACGAGCGGATGTAGCCCGCGTCAAGGCACCGAGTCCCCGGCCACGGCGCCGGACGGCTTGGGGCGTGTCCAGTGCTCGAGCGCGATGCTGACCGCGCCGGGCAGCAGCACTTCCTTCTTCACCCGTGCATACGCCGCCTTGGAGTCCTGGCCCCGCGCATCCTGTTGGCGCGCGAGGACCAGATGGAGCGCGGCGCGCTCGCCCCAGTCCAGCGTCGCCGTCAGCGACTCCACGGGCAGTTTGCCGCGCAGCACGTCCTGCAACTCGCCGTAGCCCAGGTCCACGCCGGAGATGTCGAGCGTCCTCGCCGCGAGCGCGGCGTCCCCGAGCCTTTCGAACTCCGCCGCCAGCAACATGCCCGCCTCTGAGCCGATATGGCGGAAGCCGAAGAAGTCGACGTGCGTGGAAGCCCGCGCGGCGAACTCTGGCTCCTCGGCGAGCGCCAGCATCAGCCGCGCCGCGGTCTCGACCGAACCATCCTGCGCGCTGCTCGGCGCCTCGGCATCCGGAGGCTGTCCCAGCGAGGCCGAGAGCCACCGGGTCACCAGGCCCTCCGGCTGGTCCTTCTGGGCCCACGCGACGAGTTGCCGCATCGCTGCGCTCTCCTTGCCGACCTGTGACGCGTGTCCGGCGAGCTTCGCGTAGAGCAGCACGTCATCCAGGTCCGGTAACTCCTCCTCCGCGCCGGCCTTGAGCAGGCGCTCCGACAGCCTGCGCGCCGCCTCCGCGCGGCGGCCCAGGGCCACCAGCACTTCGGCATGCGTGTCCTGGTAGCGCGAATAGTCCGGGTCCCCCTGCTCGATTGCATCCAACAGCGGGAGCGCATCCGCCCAGCGCTGCTGACGTGCATACCGCACCGCCAGCGCCCGGCGGGGAAGCAGCTCCCCAGGATGACTGCGCACCAGCGCCTCCAGCCGCGTGGTCCCCGCGGGCTCGGGCTCGACGCGCGCGAGCATCACGGCCATGACCAGGGAGGCGGGATCGCGTTCCACCCCGGTCTGGTAGTACGCGCGAACCTCATCAGTCCGCCCGGCGCGACGCATGTTGTACATCCACGCCCGCTGGGCGTCCGAGTCGTCCGGCTGCGCGTCACGCCGCTCCCGCGTGGCGGCGAGCGACGCGAGGAGCCCTTCCTCACGCGCGAGCACCATCCTCGCGACAACGGCGGCGTTCTGCGCGCCCGGTGTCTCCGGCAGCGCCCGCGCGAGCTCTTCCGCCAGGCGCGCGGCCTTGGCCGTGTGGTGGTTCGTCATCAGCCAGCCGTAGCTCGTGGCCCAGCCCCCCGGCACCTGGCCCAGATGCATGCGCGTGGTGGAGCGGCCATCCTCCTTGCGCATCGAGAGACGCTTGGGAGGTTCGGTGAGCACGTAGTCGATGTGTCCCGCCCGCAGGAAGGGCGTGCCCGCGAGGACCAGTGGCGCGGACTCAGGCGCGGTGGTGCCAGGAGCGTCGTCCCGCGAGTAGCGGACCGTCGCCATGTAGAGCGGAGAGGCGCCCAGCAGGTTGTAGACGAAGAGGCCACCCTCGTCGGTCACGTACACCGTCTCGTGGGCCAGCGTGGCCTCCCCGCTGCGCACGTCCACGTCCAACGGCCCGACGGCCATCGGGCGCACCCGATGATCATTCGCCCCTAGCGAAAACTGCTCGCCGCCCGCGGTGACCGTGACCGAGGTGTCCAACGCGTTGATGAAGAGCACCTGCTCATGCGTGTCGAGGGACCGGACCGCGCCCACGATGGCGAGCGCACAGACACCGATTCCACCGAGCAGCAGCATGCCCTGGCGGGGAGAAGTCGAAGGAGCACTCACGGCCGGGCCTCCTGGGCGAGCGTCGAAGCGGTGAGCAACAACGGGCGGCGGTCGCCCGCACCGGGCAGCTGCCAACGGTCCACCCACGCGTGGAAGAGGACCTCCAAGGCACGCGGATCCGCCGCGTCGGCCACGAGCTCCAGCGGCGGAGCCGGCACGTCCGCCCCGAGCCCTTCCTGGGTCACCGACCAGACCCGCTGCGATGATGCGCCTCCCGGGCCGGGCTTCGACGCCTCCCGCACACGCAGGGTGAGCACCGGCGGCCCGTCACCCGGCAGCCCCCGACCTCCGTCCACGACGAGGACGCCCTGCCCCAGCGCTTCATCCACCGTCCGTTGCCATGCGTGCACGATCAAGTCCGAAGGGTCATCCCGCTCCGGCGTCCGCGTCCCGGCGGGCGCCTCCCACGTCACGGTGACGCGGCGGCTGTGGTTGCGAGAGACGGCGTCCAGCAACGCCGTGAAGAGCGCGCGGGACGGCGCGGCGGCGCTGCCTGGATCCAATCGGGACTCCATCCGTGTCCGCGCCTTGCCCAGCTCCGCGTCCACCCGGGCCTGGAGCTGGGGGACGAAGCGAGGGTCGGGCTGCTCGCGCAGGTACTCGAGCATGGGGCTCAGGTCCTCACGCGACGCGACTCGCATCCAGGCGTGCTCCGCGGACAACCGATTCTGCGGCCACACGGCCCCGCCCACGAGCAACACGCCGATCCCCGCGGCGGCGAATACACCGGGCCAGGGAGAAGGCGTGTTCGGTGCTCGCACGTGGCCTTGCTTGTCCGCGCTCGACAGCAACGCCGGAGGCAGGTGCTCCACGCCGCTCTCCGCGTCCAGCATTCCCCGGCCGAGCAACTCCAGCACACGGCGGCGACGGGCGATGAGCTCCTGGGCCAGTGACTCCGCCTTGTCCTTGCCCCGCACGGTCAGGACCATGCGCTTGTCACTGAAGCGCAGTTGGATGTTGGTGTGCTGGTAGACGCCGTTGGTCTGGTGATTCACCAGTTGCAGGTCCTGCAGGTGCACGAGCGGCCACACGGTGATGCGGTCGATGGCCACCTGGATCAGATGCAGGGGATGGATGGTGTTGAAGCGCCCGTAGGGGCTCGCCATCACCCGCAGGAGGTAGCGGGCCTGGAAATACATGGCGCCGGAACCGAGCGCCGCGATGGCCGCCCACCCCACCCAATCCCAGACACCGCGCTCGTTGGTTCCCAGGAAGAGGAACGCCAGCAGGAAGCACAAGGCCGTGGCGCACACCAACGTGAAGAGGGCCGGCATCACCCAGGTCGTCAGGACGCGCCAGCCGCCGATGCGCTCGGCCTCCAAATGCAGCCATTCACGGGTGACGGCAGGGAGTGCGTCCACCTCCACCGTGACGCGCGTCGGATATGCGACCTCGGTGGCGCTCTCCGGGTTGAAGCGCCGGCCAAACGCGAGCAGCTGGTTCGCGCCCTTGGACTTCTGCTGGGCGAAGAGATGCGCGGCGGCCGAGGAGAGCTGGCCTCCAGTCCATCGGCGCAGCTCGGGGTCCGCGTCCTCTGGCAGCTCGGCGTCGAGCCGCTCCAACTCCTTCGTGGCGTTGGAGTCCTGGCCGAACTCCAGCATCGTCGCGATGCGCCGCACCTTGAGGGCGAGCACGTCCATCCGTGAGATGGCGGGCAGCGACTGCGCCTGCTCCAGCACCTTGAGCGCGTCCGCCACCTGCCCCATCGCCTCCAGGCAGTCCGCCAGCGCCACGCGCGGGCCCACCTCCGACGGGCCGTGCTTGCCCGCGCGCCAGAAGGCATCCGCGGCTTCCTTCATCTGCTCCAGCCGGAGCAACGCCCAGCCCCGTTGCAGGTGCCCCTGCCAGGAGTCCGGTGCCCGCGCGAGCAGGGCGTCGAACTCCGCCAGCGCCTCCTTGGCGTCACCCTCGTAGAGGAAGTGACGGCCCAGCAGGATCCGCGCGTCGTGGAAGTCCGGCTGTTCGTTGAGCAGCTCGGTGAGGAGCCTCCGGCCACCGACCTTGTCACCTGCCTCGAACAGGTTGATGGCCTCCTGGAGCGCGGCGTTCTTCTCCGCCTCCGGGCCATCCGCCTGTTGCGCGGCGCTGGCGTCGAAGGCCTGGCGTGCCTCGGGGTCGTTGAGCAGCTCGTACGCTTCGCGCAGACGGCGGAACTCCTCCGGATGCGTCTCCGGCGGGTTCTGCCGGACGCGCTCGAAGTACGCCTTCTTGATGGCGCGGGCGTCCGCGTCCTTCTCGACGCCCAGCACCTCGTAGGGGTTCTGGCGGGCCTCGTTGTTCACCGTCGCTCCAGTCCTGGCGTGTTCGCGGCCGCGTTCACGAGCCGCCACGCCTCATCCAAGCTGTCCACCGCGATCAATCGCAGGCGTCCGGACACTTCGGGCGGCAGCGCCGCCACGTCGTCCAGGTTGCGGCGCGGGTGCAGCACCACGCGCATGCCTTCGAGGTACGCGGCCACCAACTTCTCGTGCACGCCGCCCACCCGCCGCACTTCACCGTTCAGCGTCAATTCACCCGTCACGGCCAGCCGCGCGGGCAACGGGCGCTGTGTGTACGCGGAGAGGCCCGCCAGCGAGAGCGCGAGCCCGGACGACAGGCCGTCCTTGCCGACCTCCGTGTCGGTGTAGTGCAGATGCAGGTCGTAGCGGGTCGTGAGCGTTCCCAGGCTCAGCGCGGGAGCGCGGGCACGCACCACGCTGAAGGCCACGTCCGCGGCCTCCTGGCCTTCGGGCCCCACGTGGCCACTGCACCGCAGCACGCCGCGCCCGGGCACCGCGATCGCCTCCAGCGGCGAGACATGCCCGCCCCCCGGATGCCAGCCGAGCACGCCCACGCGCCCGACCGCGGGCAGGTCACGCGCCAGCAGACGGCGACGTTCAGCGATTTCGGCCTCGCGGCCCGCCGCCGCCAGGGACTCTCCGTTCGCGGCCGCGCGGGCATAGAGCTCGCGCGCGTCGTCCAGCGCTCCGGCTTCGAGCCGAAGGTCTCCCAGACGCAGCGCCGCGGCCCCCGGTGCCCCCGCCATGTCGAGCACGGCGCGACGGGCCTCTTCGACCTGGGCGGCGGGACGTCCCTCCAGCCACAGCAACTCCGCGCGAAGCAGGGCCGCGGCGGCGCGGGTCCGGGTCGCCGCGGGTGCGATGACGAGCTGCCGCTTCACCTCCGCGAACGAGCCCCGGGAGAGCGCTTCGACGGCTGCGTCGAGCTTCGCCTCGGAGAGCGCGGCACGCGCCGTGGGCAGCTTGAGCGCCTGGGTCGCCTGCTCCAGGGGAGGCGCGTCCAGCATGGCGGTGGTCGCCGGAAGCCCGAGCGCCGCGCGAGCCCCCAGCACCGACTCCGCGAGGCGTGGATCCTCCGGAGCAAGGAGCCGGGCCCGCTTGAGCGCGGGCATGGCTTCGGAAGGCCGGTTCGTGCGCTCGCACAGACGGATGACGGCGCGCCAGGCCTCCAGTTCACCGGGCGCGGCTTCGGTGGCCTCGAACGCATGCACGAGCGCGTCGTCCGGCCGCTCCTCCTCCAGGAACGTGATCAACTCCGCGCGCAGGGACGCATCGCGAGGCGCTTCGCGAACGGACGTCTGCAACATCTTCAGCGCTTCTGCCCGCTTGCCGTCGCGCGCCCATGCGCCGCACAGGAGACGGCGCGCGGGCCCACCTCCGCCCAGGTCCAAGGCCTTGCGCGCGTGCTCCGCGGCCCCGCTAAAGTCGCGCTCCTGGAAGAGCGCTTCGGACAATGCCAACCGCGCGGAGGGGTCGGACGGACGCAGTACCACCGCACGCTTGAGCTCGGTCAGGAGCATGCGCGCTCCCGATGAGTCTCGGCCACGAACCCGCGCGAGCCGTTGGAGCGTTGCACCACCCGGCGCTGAAGTTCGGTCCGCTGCACGTGCTCTCTCAACCCAGGTCGAACAGCAGGTCCGTGAGCTCTGCGTCCAGGCGGGCCGCGGCCCCCCGGTCACCCTTCGCACGGGCCTCACGCAAGGCATTGCACAGCGACTCCAGCCGGGGACGCACGCTCGCTGGCGCGGTCGCGATCCGTTCGGTCGCCGCGTTCAACAATGCGTCCGCGTCGGCATCCGGAGACACCGCGGGCGGAGCCACGGACACGGGTGCGGACGACGGCGTTGCCGGCACAGGGGCCGCGCCCCACTCGCGAGCCAATCGCTCCTTCGCCTCCAGCCGCTGCTCCGGCCCCAGGCGCTGCGAGCGCTTGTCCACCACCAGCGTGGCCTCCTTGCCCGTGGAGACCACCCGCGTCGTCACGTCGAGGATGCCGTTGATGTCGTACGTGAACGTGACCGCGACCTTCTCCGACCCCGCGCGCCCGGGCGGCACGCCCTCCACCGTGTACGCGTCCAGCAGCAGGTTGTCCTTCACCAGCCGGGCCTCGCCCTGGAACACGCGGATCTCCACCGCGCGCTGCCCGTCCGCCGTCGTGGCGAAGGTCTCCGTGCGCGACACCGGCACCGTCGTGTTGCGCGGGATGAGCGGCGAGAAGACTCCGCCCACCCGCTCGCGCCCCACCGACGCCTGCACCTCCACGCCCAGCGTGAAGGGACACACGTCGGTGATCATGATGCCGTGCGCGGCGCTCACCGCGCCCGTCTTCAGCCCTGCCTGCAGCGCGGCGCCCAGCGCCACCGCCTCGTCGGGGTGCACGCCGTCGCGAGGCTCGCGCCCGAAGTATTCGGCGACCAGCCGGCGCACCAGCGGCACGCGCGAGCTGCCACCCACCAGCACCACCTCCGCGATGGACTTCTTCGCAAGCTTCGCGTCCTTCAGCGCGCCCTCCATCGGCTCGAGCGTGGAGCGCACCAGGTCGGTGATCAGCGCCTCGAACCTCGCGCGCGTCACCTCCACCTCCAGCGACGCGGGCGTGCCGCCCCGGCCCGGCGCCAGGAACGGCACGATGACCGGCGTGGCCTCCACGGACGTGAGCGCGATCTTCGCGGCCTCCGCCGCGGCCTTGAGCCGCACCTGCGCGGATAGGTTCCCGGCCAGCGACACGCCGTGGGCGCGCTCGAACTCCGCGCCCAGCCACGCGGCCAGCACCTGGTCGAAGTCACTGCCTCCCAGCTGGTTGTTGCCCGCGGAGGCCTTCACGTCCAGCACGCCCTGGAACATCTCCAGCACCGACACGTCGAACGTGCCGCCGCCCAGGTCGTACACCAGCACGTACTGCTCGGCGTCCAGGTGGTTCACGCCGTACGCGAGCGCCGCGGCGGTGGGCTCGTTGAGCAGCCGCTCCACCTTGAGCCCCGCCAGTTCTCCCGCGTCCTTGGTCGCCTGTCGCTGCGCATCGCTGAAGTAGGCGGGCACCGTGACCACGGCCTCCGTCACCGCGCCGCCCAGCGCCCGCTCCGCGTCCTCGCGCAGCGCACGCAGGATGAGCGCGGAGATCTCCGTGGGGCTGTAGCGCCGGTCCCCGAGCATCACCGGCAGGTCGCGGCCCATGCGCCGCTTCACCTCCGCGATGGTGCGCTCCGGATGCACGAGCAACTGCGCTCGCGCGGACTCGCCCACGTGGAGCCGGCCCTCCGCGTCCAGCCCCACCACCGACGGAGTGAGGCGCTGCCCCAACCGGTTGGTCAGGAGGTTGGGACGGCCCGCGCTGTCGAGCGCGGCCACCAGGGAGTGCGTGGTGCCCAGATCAATGCCAACGACGTGACTCATGTGAGGTGAACCCAGGGCCTTTCGGCAAAGGACCGCGAGCGGCGGACTAGGACTCCGGCGGCGTCCACGGCTGCGCGGGCGCGGCGACAGGGGAGTCCTTCGGAGCGGCGTACAGGCTGCGCAGCTGCGCGATTCCCTCCAAGCTGATTCCCGCCTCCTGGGCGATCTCCAGCGCGCGCTCCGGCGACGCGTGGGTCACCCACTTCCACTTGTACGAAGCGATGAGCCCCCCGATGCAGGACAGCACAAGCACGCCCGGGACGATGGCGTCCGCTTGGTCGTGATCCCCGAAGGCGACGAGGCCGACGACGAGCGAGATGAGCCCCGCGACGATGAACAGCATGCGCGCCCACGCCACGAGCACGGACTTGCCGCTCATGGAGATGGCCTGCCCTCGCCAGCCATTGCCCTCCTCCGCCACGACGAGCCAGCCCTCCAGCGGAATGAGCGGCACGAAGTTGATGTGACCGAACTTCGTCGCCACGTAGCCCAGGCCAGGAATCTCATCGACCTTGCCGTAGAGCCTCGAACCGAAAATGACCATGTGCTTCCCCCTCGAAACCGTCGCGCCGTGCCGCGAAGGCACCCGGGCGCGTGCGCGCGAATCCTGCGGCAGCCGGGTGAACACGCGCAATCCCCCGCCCCGGGTAGGACAGCGCCTCACGACCCCGTGGGCCACCGCCCTCCAGGACATACGGACCAAGCGGGAAAGACTGGCTCCCCGACACCCCAAGTGACTCCGCCCCCCGACGCCGCGTCGCTCAGGGCCGGTGCACGCAGCGGAACCCCACCCCCGTCAGGCCGTTCTTTGGATAGGCGAGGCCCCGGTGGGCGGACCGGAACAGGGAAGGCATGTGATTGAGCCAGGAGCCCCCACGGTGGACTGGCTTCTCCGGCACGCCAGCGGGTTCTGGAGGCGCGTCCTCGCCCAGCCGCTCCTGGTAGCCGGTGGCGGTCCACTGCCACACGTTCCCGGCCATGTCGCAAAGCCCCCAGCCGTTGCATCGCGGCCCGGCGTGGACCACCGGGGCCGTGCCGCCAAGGCAGCCTCGCGACGTGCACGACACCGAGCCGACCCCGTGCTCCGCGTCGAACGACTCGCCCCACCAGAAGGCGGAGGCCGTGGAGGCACGCACGGCGTACTCCCACTCCGCCTCCGTGGGCAGTGCACCGCCCACGAGCTCGCAGTAGGCGCGCGCGGCGCGCCAGTCCACGCAGTTCACGGGATGGTCCGTGCGCTCGGAGTCCAGGTTGCAGCGGCCGAGCCACTCCCCCGGGGTCTCCGCGTCGCTCCACCAGCGCGCTTGCGGATCCTTCGCGCGCACCTGCTCGCGTCGCGCCGCGAAGGCCCGCACCGTCACGGGCGTCACGTCCATCTGGAAGCGCTCGAACGCGACCTCCGTCCGGGGCCCTTCATCCACATCCCGTCCGGGCTCCCCCGCCGGCGAGCCCATCTCGAAGCGCCCGGCCGGCAGCCACACCGACTCAGGCGGGGGCACGGGCTCCACGCGAGCGGAGCGTGGAGCCGTGCCTTCTTTCGCTGTTCCACAGCCCGCCATGAACACAAGGAGGGCGACGCCCGAACGGACCCGGAAGGAAGTCGAAGTCATCCGGGGGACTATCGCTCCACACCCTCCAGCAACGACAGGATGAAGGCGCCGTACGCATCCTTCATCGGTAGCTCGTAATCCACCTTGAGGCGGCGGCGCTCCGCGAGGACCGTCTCCCCCGTCCTCGGGTCGCGGGCCTCCTTCGCGTACGTCTCCCGGTAGAGCCCCGTCCCACGCTTCTGCCAGCTCGGCACGTCGTTGAAGTTCACGCCCCGCTGGAAGAGCAGTTCGTTCTTCTCCGCCACCGACAAGCGCGTGAGCATGCTCGTGGCCTCCGCCACGTTCTTCCCTTCGCGGCGCAGGCTCCAATAGCAGTGCGCGTTCAGCGCGTTCCGGACCGCGTCCTCGTTGCGCCAGCGGAAGTAGTCGCGCACGAGTTCCGCGTTCGGCAGCTCGCAGATGCGGCAGTCGAACACGGCCAGGTCTCCCAGGAGCAGCGAGAACTTCGCGCTCGCCTCCCCCGCGAGGATGGAGTTGAGCTTGCGCGTCTTGCGCCCGAAGGCGTCCTCGTCCGGGTGGAAGAGCAGCGAGATTTCGTCGCTCTGCGTGTAGCCGTAGACGACCCGGAAGCCGCAGTCCATCAGGTGCCCGGTCGTCGCGACCATCAGGTCGCGCACGCGCACGTCGAAGGGGCTCTCGAAGGCGTGCACCTCCTTCGTCAGCCGCGTGAAGCCGCGCCCATCGATGCGCGCCACCATGAACACGCCGGGCAGCACGCACAGGTCGTGCGCGGTCTCGAACACGCGCATCTTCTCGTCCAGCTCATCGAACTTCACGTTGCCACTCCTCCACGGTGAAACCGTCTGGCCCCAGCCGGACGAAGAAAAGCGCGTCGAAGCCCTCCTCGGGATTGGGGACCTGCAATCGCTTGTACGTCCCGAGCACGCCCACCAGCGGCACGCGCTGCTCCGCCGGGCGCTGATCATTCCGCAGCAGCGCGTCCGCGACCTTCGACTGGAAGTAGAGCCCCACCACGCGGAAGCCGAACTGCTTCGCGGCCGCGATGTAGCGGGAGCGCTCCGCCACCGTGGGGTTGGTGTTGTCCACCGCGAAGGGCTGCTTCGCTTCCAGACACGCGCGCAGCAGCACCTTCTCCCGGTGCCGCGTCTTGAGCATGTCCAGGCTCAGGCGGACGTGCGTGGTGAAGAGGCGCTCCCGGTAGAAGCTGCTCTTCCCCGCCCCCTGGATGCCCGTGAAGATGACCGCTTCCATGCCGCCCCTCCCTCCCACGAAGGCCGCTCGCGGGGACTTTGGGACGCTCAGGCGCGGGGAAACCCGACAGGCCCCTGGACGCCCGCCCGCCAGCGGCTACACGACAGCGCCTCTTCCAGAAGGTGGACCCGCCCGGGCTGGCTGTTGTATCCCCCAGAGTGCCGGAGCGGTCCGGGTGAACGCCGGCCATCGCAGGCATGGATGGCGGGAGGAAAGTCCGGGCTCCAGAGGGCAGGGTGCTGGCTAACGGCCAGTCGAGGCGACTCGCAGGAAAGTGCCACAGAAAACAGACCGCCCGTTCCCGCAAGGGGGCGGGTAAGGGTGAAACGGTGCGGTAAGAGCGCACCGCGTCCGGGGTGACTCGGACGGCACGGTAAACCCCACCTGGAGCAAGAGCCAATAGGAGCGCGTCCCCGAAAGGGGACAGGGATGGCCCGTCCCATGCGTTCGGGTTGCTCGCTGATGAGGTCCCTGGGCAACCAGGGCCCTAGATGAATGTTCGCCGCCCATCCCGAAAGGGGTGGGGACAGAACCCGGCTTACAGGGCCGCTCCGGTTTTTTCCCTGTTACTTGCCCACGGGGACCTGCGCCAACAGCAGGCGCCCCCGGCCGTCGTTGCGCACCGCCTCCGGGTTGGTGATGGGCAGCCGTGCGTCGTTGCGCGGCTCCCACAACCCCATCCACACGTTGACCGCGCGCGGCGACGCGCCCTGCGGCAGGGCGATGACGAACTCGTCCTTCACCGTCTCGCCCACCTTCCACTGCGTGGTGGGGTACAGGCCACCCGCGGGCTTGTGGTCCACGTTGAGGCGCTCCATGCGCCCGTCCGCGTCCTCCAGGTGCACGAAGACGAGGTAGTCCTCTTCAATCGGCTGGAGCACCTTGAAGAAGACGGTGACGCGCGCCTGGTCCCCCACGGGGATGCGGCCCGGCTGCACGGACGCGCCCACCACCTCCACCTTGCCGCCCAGGTTGGCGCCGCTGCGGATGGACAGCGGGGGCACCTGGGCGACGGTGGCCGCGCGGCGCTCCTGGTCGCTGGCCCCTCCGGGGGCCTCCACGATGCAGGCGCTGGAAGTCCCCAGGAGGACGGAGGCGGTCAACAGGACGTTCAGGGGCGGAAGGCGCATGACGGAGGCCTGTTCTACCCGGCCACGGGCGCTGCATCCAACTGCGCGTTGGTGTATGCGGAGCGGCGATGAAGACCCCGAGCCCCCTCGACGCACTCCTGGCGCAGGCGCCCCCCGCCCC